>JAFGXK010000065.1 GCA_016936695.1 Bacteroidales bacterium
CCTTCCCCAGACCATCACCTGGGAGTTGAGTATCTTATTACCGGCTGTAGCTTTCTGATCGCCGATCAGCCTGTTGGTCCACTGATTTGTTACCCTTACCTCCAAAACGTTCGTCCCTTTCCTGACAAGTCCTGTGATTTCTGTCCTGAAAGGACTGGTCCAGAGTAATCCGGCATTCGTTCCGTTGATAAATACTTCGGCCATATCCGCCACCTTGCCGAGCTCGAGAAATAGTTTCATTCCGGGTTTCAACCATGTTCCAGGGATCTTAAGAGTCTTTTTATAGATTGCGGTTCCTGAAAAGTACATGATACCTGGATCATTGCTGGCGGTCCATGATTCGAGATTATTGAAGACGGCTTTTTCCGGTGCTCCCATTCCTGCCGGGAATGCCACTTCCCACGGACCCGAAAGAGTTGCAAGAGGTTCGAATGATGATTCGGAAACTGGCATTTCAATGCTTCCGGTTTTCTTGCGGAACACTACGAAGAGCGATTTTCCAGGGTCGAGATTAAGAGGCACAACAGTCGATTTATCTGTTATTGTATATCCGCAGGGTGTTATCGATCCGTTTATCGGATCCCATATTTCGGCCTCCATGCCGGAAACCCTGAATCTGAATTCAGTGTCAAGCCTTTTATCAGAAGAGTTTACAATGAAATAGAAATCCGCATCCATGGTGCTCCTGTGGATCCAGTTGATTTTCGAATCGAGCGGTAAGGAATATTCAACGTCGGGTTCTACTCCAAGTTTTTCCAGGACAATGCCGACAGGTGTTCCCCAGAATACCTTACCCTTGCCTGCGATACGGTTTGTCCGGCTGATTCCATCAAGGTCTGCCCAAAGTTCGTTAGCCAGATTCCTGAATTCCTCATTATTGCCGGGATAACCCGAATAACCCGGGGTATCCTTTGGCCCTGGACCTATCACCGTTGCTCCTGCCCTGACCAGTTCATGTATCCTTTTGAGCACATGAAGAGTCATCTTTTCCGTGTTAGGCAGCACCAGTACTGAATAGCTAATCCCGTCGGGAAGAACCAGCCTGCCATCTCCTGAAACGCTGATTCTGTTCAGCAGCACGTCGGCGTTGATGTAGTCATAATCGTAGCCTTCGGGAGGAGCGGGAACAAGTCCTGTTCCCCAAACGGGCATTGTTGACGGAGCCCCTTCGTCAAGGAGGTAAACCAGATCGGCAACAAATTTACCCTGCTGCAGCATGAAAGAGTTGCGGGCAAGGTATTTCATGAACGGACCGGCCTGGCCGGCCCAGGTTATATTGCGGTTAATATGAGTTCCGACCATCGTGTTGCCCGGCTTTGTGTCGAGCGGCTGATGAGCGGAGGTGTGAAAGACGAAACGGTTTATGCCCTGGGCAAACCAATAGTCTCCGATCTTTTTTAGAGTATTCGGCGATTCATAGCCACCTCCGGTATAAGCCTCAGCGGCAACCAGCTTTTTCCCGTAAACATGCGAAGCCGAAGCAGCACCCCTGACGTCCTGGTAGTACATAAGTTCCGGATGAAGAGCCCTGTGCCAGAATTCCCCCATGGGTATATCAACATATTTCTTGCAAAGAAGTGCATCTTCAAGTATTTCGAGCGAGACACCGGAGGCTTCACCGTATGTGCTGATTCCCTGCTTATTGAGAAAATCCGTAATGACAGCGTAGTGGTTTTCTGCAAACATATCGGCAAGAGTGCGCCGGAAGTCCCAGAGAACCCGGTCGCTCACATCCGCGTTAAGCATAACCCTTCCTGAAAGACATGGCAGGAATGGCTTAAGATCATAACCTCTCCGGTTTTTGAACTCCGTTAGCATGTTGTCGGTCCAGTTCTGCATTCCGGCTTCCCAGCTGTCGAGCATTACGCTTTGGAGTGTCTTGCCGTAAAGCGGACCAAGGGCTGCTGCAAGGGGTTCGGTGTATGCTTTTAAGTAGGCCGTGGTATGATCCCTGCTTAGCTTATCGACTTCGTATCCCGATCCTGCCGGTACAGAAGGCCTGTTCCTTGCACCTGTGAGAGAATAACCGAAACGCATTACGGTCCAGTTGCCGGCCGGCACCTTCCAGTTTAGCTGCCCGTCTTCAGTCATCATCGCGGTGAGATCGATAACTGATTCAGGATCGATCCCTGAATCGGGAACCAGTTCGCCCGACTCAACCGGGTCGTAGCTGAAGAGGTGATAGAAACCTGCCTTGTCCTCCCACCTGTGTATCCTCGAACCTGAATGCAGCTTAATTTCGCCAAAGGTGTAAGCCGTGTCGGGCGGATTGATGATCTCTTTCATCACATCATCTGGTCGCATGGGAGCGCCGGTGAATTCTATCCTGAAATACTTCCCTGTTACAGCAGGGAAAGAAAATGTGGCAACCTTTCCGGCACGGTAAAGCTGGGCTCCGGGGAAAAGTGCAATTGTCCGGAAATCTGTCCCGTTGTTGCCTGCCAGAATTTTCCCCACCGGTATTCCGGCACGATTGGCAAGAGTGAGTGCCCGGGCAGTATAAGGTTCTTCAAAAGCATACTGTATCCAGATCCCCTTCTTTTCTTTCCCTGAGGATATTCTGACCGAACTGTTAAGGTCATCATCGAGCAAAGCTGAAGGATCGATATCCCCCGATCCGGTGGTGGCAGCCGGGGCTTTCGGAGCAGCTACGGTCTCCTCCGGGGGTGTAGGGAATGCAAGTACCACACAATCCTTGTAGAATACAGGCACAGGTTTCGGTGAGTTGGAGAGATTCCTTATCTGGCCTTCAAATGAAGGCGGATCCGGGAGTTTGCCTGTAAAACTCAGCGGCCCCATGAGATTCATTTCACTCCAGACCAGTTTCTTCATAGCCTGTTCGGGTTTGACCCATGGTCCTCCTGTAAGGCTCCATCCCGCTGAGCTGAAAATTGTCATCTCAAGTCCGAGCCTATCCGCTTCGGAGGCTGTATGGCGAACAGCATCAAACCATTCAGGCGACCTGAACAGTATCTTGTTTTCGACCGTCTGGCCTTGTCCGGCAGCCACATCCGCAAGATGCATGCCCCCGATGCCGACACGTTTCATCCACTCGAGATCCTTTGTTATCCCTTCCTTTGTAATATTGCTGTTTGTCCAGTGCCACCAGGTACGGGGAAAGGCAGACTCCGGGGGTTCCCTGAATCCGTCAGCCATTGAAGCTGCATCTTCCTGACCTGATACAGTAAGAGTAAGTGAAATCAGGAACATTATCACCGGAATCAGGTGAAACCCTAAACTTAACCTGTGCATTGTGATCAGTGTTATCGGTAACGGAAATTTTTAAAGCTCTGTCAATTGCAGATTCCTCCACCTTACTTTTATGCCTCCTCCGCTGTGTATCTGGAGAAGGATCCTTCCTTTGCCCTGCCCAATCTTCTCATCATTCATATCTGTCATCACCTCACCATTTAGCCAGGTGGTAATTTTGTCGCCGGTAACCTTGATCCTCATGGTGTTCCAGTCGTCTTTTTTCAGAATATTCTCCTTTTCGTCAGGAATCTGCCATATCCATCCTCTTCCATACGATTCATAAATACCTCCGGTGTCATTTCCGGGAGGTGCAACTTCCACCTGCCATCCCGATATCTGAACCCCCGTTTTGATGTACGAACGGATAAATACTCCGCTATTACCGTTTGCCTCCTGCTTGAATTCGAGGCTCAGATCAAAATCATTGTAATATTTCGTTGTTCCAAGATAACCGTACTCCTTGTCGGGTCCGCTTTCGCAAACCAGTTCTCCGTCCTTAACATACCATAATTCAGTTCCGTATATCTCCCATCCGGTGAGGTCGGTCCCGTTGAAAAGGTTTTCCTGTTTGGGTTTCCTGGGCAACTCCTTAATTTTCATATTTCTGAACCACACCCTGTTTCCATGGTCCTGGAGGGCGAAGACTCCGCTTCTGGCCAACCCGTATTCAGGGGCATTATCCCATTTACCGCTGTTCTTTCTGGTAAACCAGTCTTCGGTCCATGCCTCAAATTCAAGTACTTTCTGTCCATTGAGCCAGTGCTCGACATGGCCGTTGTCAAACACTATTCTGGAATTGTTCCATGTCATGGCCTTATTCAGCACTTTTTTGGCCGGATCACAGGTGTACATGGCATAATCGGCTCCTGCTTTCTGCCATTCTTCGATAGGATTGGGAAATCCAACATCATCGATCAGCTGGTACTCCGGTCCGGTCACATAGGGAACTTTCAGTTCCGGTCTCTCAACCACATGATAAAGAAGCCCGCTGTTGCCTCCTTCGGAAATCTTCCAGTCGAAGTCGATTATGAAGTTTTCATATTCGCTGGTCGTGACAATATAACCCGTGCTGTCGCTTCCAAGTCCGAGCGAGGTAAGAACCCCCTTTTCAACCTGCCAGGGGGCAATGTCAACTTTCTCTCCTTTGAAATCACGCCAGCCATCAAGGGTTTGGCCATCGAACAGCAGTGACCAGCCTTCCGCGATCTCCTGTTCGGTCAGTACGTTGGTTTTCTTGTCGCATCCGGAAAAAATTATCCCGGCCACAAGGATCCCCAGAAAAAAAGTAACGTTCTTTTTCATATTTTTCATATTTAAAGTTGCTTAATATTTCCGCCGGAGCCTCCGGCATGGGTTTAGAGTGCTTAAAGTTATCAAACTTTAATTCTTTTTGGGCAACTCTTAGTCACATTTTCCCTAATTTTGCAGGTCTGTTTATTAAAATTTAACATGACCAGCAAGAACGATCCTGTTTATTCCCGGAACGTCGTCGAGTTTACTGCAGCGGCGATGGAATTTTGCAAATATGCGGAGCATGCAGGCCAGATGAAGGGAGACGAATTGCTCAGGATACTTCAGCGCATCCTGCCTTACCTTTATATCAAGGCATCATTGCTTCCCTCGCTCGAACCTTATTTTGATGACGGAAATGAAAAATTCGTAACTGAGGCCGACTGGTTCAGGATTCATGATGAGCTGAGAAATAAATTCGGGACAGCAGATGATTATATTGATCTGGCTGATGAGAAGTTCAATGAAGCCGAAGGACCGGTGGTTTCCAGCATTTCAGAGAACATGGCTGATATCTACCAGGACCTTAAGAATTTTTTGCTGCTCTACCAGACAGGAACTCAGGAGGTCATGAATGACGCTGTGTGGGAATGCAAAATTAATTTCGAGGATTACTGGGGACAAAAACTGGTGAACTCACTGAAAGCGATACATAAATTCATTTATTCTGGAGAAGAGATTGGTAAGGCTGTACCCCGCGATGCAGATGACGCAGAAAGGAAAACATCCGACTGGTTTATTTCAAGAAGACAAAAGGAAAGCAGAGGAGATGGAAACTAACGGATATGCAGAGACAATTTCGGAAGAGGAACTTGGGAAGTGCGAACTATCGTGGTTCAGGGGAGAAATTGTCCTTATAGAGGACATGGCGGCCTTCAATGATACATTCCCGAGGCTGAAGGGATCAAAGGTCCTGGGCTTTGACACCGAAACAAAACCTTCCTTTAAAAAAGGAAGGAAAAACAAGGTCTCCCTGATTCAGCTTGCAAATGATGATCTTGCATGCCTTATCAGGATAAACAAAATAGGTATGCCTCATCAGCTTGCCGGGCTTCTTGCAGATGAAAATGTAATCAAGGCAGGTGTGGCCGTCCATGATGATATCCGTTTTCTGAAAAGCGTTCGCGGATTTGAACCCCTGGGTTTTGTCGACCTCCAGAAATTTGTCAGGGATTTTGGCATCCAGGTTTCAGGTCTGAAAAAACTGGCGGCAATAGTGCTGGGATTCAGAATATCAAAACGCCAGCAGGTTACCGACTGGGAAGCCGATCAACTCTCCGAAGCCCAGCTTGTGTATGCCGCAACCGATGCCTGGGTATGTCACCAGATTTATAAAAAGCTTGTGAATGGAAACTAAAATAGTCCTGAAATCGGGAAAGGAACAGTCCGTAAAACGGCTTCACCCATGGATCTTTTCGGGAGCCATTAAAAAGATTTACGGTGAGCCTTCTGAAGGTGATATTGTAAGGGTCTTCGACAATAAGGATAATTTTCTTGCCGTAGGCCATTATCAGCCCGGTTCCATAGCAGTCAGGATATTGTCATTCAGCGATGTCAATCCTGATATTGATTTCTTTCGTCAGGCTGTGTCGCGGGCTTATGAATACCGGAAGGCAGCAGGATTGACCGGTAATTCTTCTCTCAATGTTTTCAGGCTGATTCATGCTGAGGGAGACGGCCTGCCCGGATTCATCGCCGACTACTATAATGGTGTGGTGGTCATGCAGATGCACTCGGTGGGCATGTACAGGATAAGAAAAGAACTCGCCGGCATAATCCGTGAAATACTTGGTCCACAGGTTACAGCAGTATACGACAAGAGCGGTTCAACAATTCCATTCATGTCGGGGATAAAGCCGGATAATGAGTTTCTCTTTGGTGATTCGGAGCCTGTAATTGTTACAGAATACGGCTTCAGGTTCAAAATAGACTGGATTGGCGGACAGAAAACAGGATTCTTTATCGATCAGCGCGAGAACCGAAGGCTTCTTGGCGAATATGCAAAGGACAGACGCGTTCTTAATATGTTCGGCTATACAGGAGGATTTTCAGTTTACGCAATGAAGGATGCACGGCTTGTCGACAGCGTCGACAGCTCGGCGCAGGCAGTTGAACTGGCGGACGAAAACGTAAAACTCAATTTCGGCGATGATCCCAGGCACACGTCAATCAAGGCCGATGCATTTGGGTTCCTTAACGATATCAGGGATAAATATGATCTTATAATTCTTGATCCGCCTGCATTTGCAAAGCATAATAATGTGCTGTCCAATGCCCTGCAGGGTTACAAAAGGCTTAACATGAAAGCCATTGAAATGATAAGGCCCGGAGGCATAATTTTTACTTTCTCCTGTTCACAGGTAGTCAACAGGGAAAACTTCAGGAAATCGGTTTTCGCAGCTGCAGCAAACACAGGGCGGTCTGTCAGGATACTACATCAGATGAGCCAGCCCCCTGATCATCCGGTTAATATCTACCATCCGGAGAGTGAGTACCTGAAGGGACTGGTGCTGTATGTGGAATGACAAATGTGAGAATTTGAAAATTTGAAAATGGAATTGAGCAAGAATATTAAGCTTATAGCCTCAAAACTTGGCCTGCACGAATGGCAGGTTGAGAATACGATCCGTCTTATGGAC
>JAFGXK010000066.1 GCA_016936695.1 Bacteroidales bacterium
AACAGGCTGAATGTGCCTGCCCCAAAACAGAACCACAAACCATCATCGTATGACTTTCTTCCCGCACCGGTATCCAGGAAGGCTGATGTGCTTTACTTTGCCGGGTGCATGACGCATCTTACTCCATCAATCAAAAGAGCCATGGTGAAGATTCTTGATGCATCAGGGCTTAACTGGTCGTTCATTGATGAGGATGGAGGAGTATGCTGCGGAAGGCCTCTGATGCTGGCAGGAAATGACAGGGAAGCGAGAGAACTTATAAACTTTAATTCTCAGCTTATCTGGAAATCCGGCGCACATACTCTGGTTACGTCGTGCCCTATATGCTATAAAGTGTTCCGGGAAAGCTATTACCTTGATGTCGAAGTTCTTCATCATTCACAGTTTATTAAAAAAATTATCGATGAAGGTCTTGTCAATATGAATTTCCTTCAGAAACGGGTCACTTACCATACTCCATGCGAACTCGGCAGGCGTTCAGGAGTGTACGAGGAGCCTAAAGAAGTTATCAGGCATGTGGCAACACTGGAGCCAACCGGTTATGATGATGAGAATTCACTATGCTGCGGAGGCAGTCTGGGAAACATCATGCTCAGTCAGGAAAAGAGGCACGGAATTGCTGCGGATGTCACGGCGAAGCTGACTGCAAATGACCCTGATTCGCTTATTACTGCCTGTCCCCTGTGTAAAAAAACCCTTGCTCAGGCAACCAGTTCCAGGGTGATGGATATTGCCGAACTGGTCGCAGGAGCAATTGCAGATGTACCGGCACTAAAAAAAAATCCATCCCGGCATAAAAAGAAGGTTGTAAAAGTGTCGGCAGCATCCTTGTGATCACCATTTTACCTGAATTGTTAATAACTTCTTCATTTGCATGTAAAAGGTTGGTATTATATTTGCATTTTTCGCGAACTGAATGCATACTCTAAATGTTAATATTACGTTCTAATAAAGTTGTTAGTCAAAAAATACCATAATATGAAAGGAAAAATCTTTACCCTTTTTAGTCTGTTTATGCTGTTGGTCTGGTCGTGCGGGAGCGATTCTCCGAAGGTAAAAGTATCGGAAAATGCCGTGGCACAGGAATCAGACGGCACCTTTGCACTTAGCCTTGACGATGCCGCATGCTACAGTGACGCTGACAATCCTGCAAGCAATACTGCTGAATGGAAGGTTGTTGTTTCGGAGCCGGGAACCTATAAGGTATGGCTTTCAAGTGCAACCAGGGATACAACTGATCTCAGCTACATCAACTCTGTCAGGATAAGTCTTCTCGACAAGCTTATAGAAGTCGATCCGGCCATCGACAGGGTGGTACTTGATTCCAAAGAAGTATCATTCCCTTATTTCAGGGCTGATTCCTATGCAGGATCGTTCTATTTTTCAGAACCCGGGGAATACAGCATCCAGGTGATAAGTGAAAAAATTCTGCCGAAGGAAGCAATGAACACCAGCAAGGAGGAGAGTATTGACACCAAACTGGTCTCGGTTATACTCACTCCGATGACCCGTTGACTTTTGCTTCAATCCAAAGCCTGGCATTTACAAAGGCTTTTATCCATGGTGTGACTTCATCCTGTTTTCTCTCTGAAGGATAATATCCGCATTGCCACGGGAAGAATGATCTTTCCAGGTGTGGCATCATTGCCAGATGGCGGCCGTCGTCAGAGCACAGCCCTGCCACATCATAACCCGAACCATTCGGATTTGCCGGGTAAGTACTTTTACTGTATTTAAGTACAACCTGGTATTTTTCTTCAGGATTTGGCAGGCTGAATTGCCCTTCGCCATGTGCCACCCAGATGCCCAGCTCCATTCCTGCCATGTTCCCAAGCATTACCGAATTGTTGGATGGTATTTTAACTCCCAGAAAAGAGGATTCGAATTTTCCAGATTTGTTGTGAAGAAGCTTCACCTTTTTCTTATGTGCGGGATAGATAAGGTCGAGTTCGGCCATAAGCTGGCAGCCGTTGCATACTCCAAGCGACAGTGTGTCGGTTCTCGAATAGAAATTCAACAAAGCCTTTCGGGCTTTTTCATTGAATTTGAATGCACCTGCCCAGCCTTTTGCAGAACCAAGGACATCGGAGTTTGAAAAACCACCGACAAACACAATCATGTTCAGATCGTCGAGGGTCTCCCTGCCGCTTATAAGGTCGGTCATGTGAACATCCTTCACATCAAATCCGGCCAGCCACAATGCATATGCCATTTCTCTGTCGCCATTTACTCCTTTTTCACGGATTATGGCTGCCCTGGTACCCCATTTTTTCCTTCGGTCGGGAGATATTCCGAGTGTCTTAAAGTTACCCTGGCAACTTCCCAGGTCGAATCGGAGAGGACTCTTCCCGTAAGTCTCATATCTCTCCCTGGCTGATTCGCTGCCACTCTGAAGGCGGTCAAAGAGATAGGAAGTATGGAACCACAGATCCCTGAGACGGTCGATGTCGAAGGACCAGGTTTCATCATTGCTGGTTATTTTCAGTGTCCTTCCATTGACGGGGTGCCCTATTGCGAGGTACGATATGCCATGTTCGAGTAATATCTCAGCTATTTCGTTCACATCCTTCACCTGAATGATGATTCCAGGATTCTGGCTGAAAAGAATTTTAACGTTATCCTTTTCATTAAGTGCTGAAATGTCTATTGCAGCTCCTCCTTCCGTATTTGAAAAACACATTTCAAGGAGGGTAGTAAACATACCTCCGGCCGAAATATCATGTCCTGCCAGGATTTTACCATTTTTAATAAGGTACTGTACCGTATTGAAAGCTTCGGCAAAATAGGCCGGATCGGAAACAGAAGGGGCTTCGTCTCCTATTCTGTTCATCACCTGTGAAAAACAACTTCCGCCTGTTTTGAATCCGTCCCTGCTCATGTCGATATAGATCAGGCTGGTATATGGATCATTCACCATGACGGGCTCGACAATCTTTCTGATATTGCTGATTTCGGCAGCAGCGGATATTATTACTGTTCCGGGCGAAAGAACCGACTGATCGGGATATTTCTGTGTCATGGAAAGGCTGTCCTTGCCTGTTGGAATGTTAATCCCGAGGTCGGTGGCAAATTTGCCGGCCGCCTTAACCGCTTTATAAAGCCGTGCGTCTTCGCCCTTGTTTTTGCAAGGCCAGGTCCAGTTGGCTGAAAGTGATACACTTTTAATCCCGTCGGCGAGCGGTGCCCATATAATATTGGTCAGGGCTTCGGCTATCGACAGCACTGAACCTGCCTCAGGATCAAGAAGTCCGGCAGCGGGAGCATGTCCAATTGCTACGGCCATCCCTTTGATCCCCCTGTAATCGAGTGCTATGGCACCGAGATTGTTAAGCGGAAGCTGGAGCGGCCCTGTACATTGCTGTTTGGCGATTCTTCCGGTAACCGACCGGTCAACCTTGTTGGTCAGCCAGTCCTTGCATGCAACTTCCTCAAGCTGCAGAACCTTTTCAATATATTCCGGAATCTGCCTGGTGGTGTATTCCGGACTGCTGAATTGTGTTTCTTCGGTTACATCGGTTATCACGGTCCTGGGCGGATTGCCGAAGAGGGATTCCAGCTCGAGATCGACGGGTTTTTCCCCTGTTTTTCCATTGTAGAAGGTGAAACGGTGGTCTCCGGTAATCTCCCCGATAATGTAAATCGGAGCCCTTTCTCTTTCTGCTATCATGATGAGCTCTTCAACATCCGAGGATCTCATTACAAGACCCATTCTCTCCTGCGATTCGTTACCTATAAGTTCCCTGGCCGAAAGGGTGGGATCGCCCACCGGAAGCTTGCTGATATCTATCTTGCCTCCTGTGGCATCGACAAGTTCCGAAAGACAATTAAGATGTCCTCCGGCCCCATGATCATGAATCGACACTATCGGGTTTGATTCCGATTCCCCCAGGGCTCTTATGGCGTTGAAGACTCTTTTCTGCATTTCGGGGTTGGCCCGCTGGACTGCATTGAGCTCTATTGAGCTGTCGTACTTCCCTGTTTCAACCGAGGAGACAGCACCTCCACCCATTCCTATCCTGTAGTTATCTCCTCCGAGCAGGACTACCAAATCGCCTTTTTTAGGGATATCTTTTTCCGAATCTTTCTTTTTCCCGATCCCGATGCCTCCTGCAAGCATTACAACCTTGTCGTAACCGTATTTTTTAAGTTTTTCGAAATGTTCAAATGTGAGAACAGAGCCGCATATCAGAGGCTGCCCGAATTTATTTCCGAAATCGCTTGCCCCGTTGGATGCCTTTATAAGAATGTCAGCCGGGGTGCGGTAAAGCCAGGGCCTCTCGGGAATCGCCTTTTCCCAGGGCCTTGCTCCGTCGGGCCTGGGGTAGGCGGTCATATAGACTGCAGTCCCTGCAATCGGGAATGAACCTTTGCCCCCGGCCATCCTGTCCCTTATTTCTCCTCCTGTACCGGTGGAGGCACCGTTGAAAGGCTCAACTGTGGTCGGAAAGTTATGCGTCTCAGCCTTTAGCGAAAGCACCGATTCAAAATCCTTTACTGAAAAATAGTCGGGTTTGTCCTGTGACGCCGGTGCAAACTGTTCGGCAACAGGTCCCTGAAGGAATGCACAATTGTCCTTGTAGGCGGAGACGACCTTATTTCTGTTGAAATGAGTGGTATTTTTAATCAGCTGGAAAAGAGTCGAGTCTTTTTCTTCACCGTCGATGACAAATATTCCGTTGAATATTTTATGCCTGCAATGCTCTGAATTGACCTGTGAGAATCCAAAGACCTCGCTGTCGGTTAGTGGCCTGTCAATAAACTTTGCCAGTTCCTCCAGGTATCCAATTTCATCTTCATTTAGAGCCAGTCCCTCTTTTTCGTTGTATGCCCTGATATCATAAATCATGACAATCTCATCAGGCACGCGGTCAATTGTGAAAAGTTCCTGGCCGGGATTAATATAAAGTGCCTGCAGCATAGGATCGAAACCGGGATTGTCCATTTTGACGGGGGAAAATTCTTCAATCCTTGCGATTCCGCTGATTCCCATGTTCTGGGTTATCTCAACGGCGTTGGTGCTCCACGGAGTGACCATTTCCTTTCTCGGTCCGACAAATCCTCCCTCAAGCCTGCTTTTTCCAAGCAACCGGGCTTCGCCGAAGAGCCAGACCAACTTTTCAATATCATCTTTTTTTAAATCGGTTGTGGTTCCGGCAGCAATTACATTTCCTGACCTGTTTTCGAAGAATAGAATCATTTTATTATGTTAGATAGTTGAATTACAATAGTATGTAGCTGATCTAAAAGTCTGGCAACTTTAAGCCAAAGTTAATGTTTGTTTTAAATATTCCTTAATTGTTGAAACCTTACGCCAGTAGTGTATGACAGACAGTACTTCATGAAATATTTTTATGACTTTCCAGGCTTTTTAAGTCCGCTTCTTTCCAGGAAAGCATCCATTGAAGGTTCCCTTCCCCTGAATTTGACATACAGAACCATGGGTTTCTCAGATTCTCCCCTTTCAAGGATATTCTTCCTGAATGATTCCGCCACTCCGGGATTGAACAACCCTGACTCGCTGAAGTGCCTGAAGGCATCGGCGTCGAGGACCTCTGCCCATTTGTAACCATAATAACCTGCTGCATATCCGCCGCTGAAAAGATGGGTGAATGAACAACTCATATTCAGTGTGCTGTCGACCGGAAACATTTCAGTCCTGTTCATGGCCCTGACCTCAAATTCCTTTATATCGCCGGTGAAAGGCTCGGTGATTGTGTGCCATGCCATATCGAGCAGGGCAAATCCGAGCTGACGGTTGCATGCGTATCCTTCGTTGAAAGTAGCAGCATCCCTGATTCTTTCTATAAACTCTGCCGGAATCTTTTTTCCGGTCCTGTGATGTACTGCCCAGGTATCAAGCCATTCCTTTTCGAAGGCCCAGTTTTCCATGAACTGCGAAGGAAGTTCCACGAAGTCACGTGCAACATTTGTCCCTGAAAGGCCTTCATAGCTGCAGTCCGACAACATACCATGGAGAGCATGTCCGAATTCGTGAAGAAAAGTCGTGAGCTCGCTGAAGGTAAGAAGTGAAGGATCCGACAGTGTGGGTCTCGAAAAATTAGCCACGATCGATACCAGGGGTACTATCCTGAGTCCGCCATCTCTCCACTGGTCCCTGTAGCTTGTCATCCATGCCCCTCCGTTCTTTCTCGGCCTGGGATGGAAATCAGTATAGAGTATTGACAAGAGGGAATCATCCCTGTCGAAGACCTCGTAGACTATCACCTCTTCATGGTAGACAGGGATTGAATTGCTTTGTTCAAACCTCAGTCCGAACAGCCGGTTGCAAAGCGAGAAGATTGCTTCGGTGACCTTGTCAAGAGGAAAATAGGGTTTCAGGATTTCATCGTCAATCTTGTGCTTTTCTTTCTTGAGTTTTTCCGACCAGAATGCCAGGTCCCAGCGCTCAATTCTGCCATTGTGGCCCATCCCGCCTGCGAAATCGGAAATATTCCGGTAATCCCTTTCAGCTGCTTCACGGGATGCGGAGTAAAGTTCGTCGAGGAATGACTCTACCTTCCGGGGAGTTTCGGCCATGCGATCGGCAAGAGCCATTTCCGCGAAGTTCGCGAATCCAAGCAGTCGCGCTGTTTCGAGCCGGAGATTTACTATGCGTGCCACAAGCGTCCTGTTGTCTTTTTCATTGTTCCGGAACGATCTGGAGGCATAGGCCCGGAGCATCTCTTCACGAAGATTTCTCTTCTCAGAATACTGCATAAACGGGATGTAGCTGGGGTAATTCAGGGTGAATACCCAGCCTGTCCTGTTCCGTTTCTTCGCCTCCATCTCTGCCATCTCAACAATACCGGGAGGAAGACCTTCAAGATCACCCGGGTCTTTAAGATTTAGTTCGAAAGCATTGGTTTCATCAAGGACATTTTCCTCAAACTTTAGAGTCAGCTTTGACAGCTCCTCAGATATTTCCCTGAATCTCTGCTTGTCGTGCTCATTCAGGCCTGCACCTCCAAGCATAAAACCGCGGTATTTTTTTTCAAGAAGCATCTTCTGTTCCATCGTAAGATCAGCAGAATCAGCTGAACTCCGTACCGTCATTATTCTGGAGAAAAGTGCTTCATTCATTGAGATATCGTTAGAGAACCTTGTCAGGAGAGGTGATATTTCCTGAGTCGCCGCCTGGAGTTCCTTTGATGTCTCAGCACTGTTAAGGTTAAACAGGATGGCTGAGATCCTTCCCAGTTTATGTCCGCACCTGTCAAGTGCAGCAACTGTGTTTTCGAAAGTCGGAGGATCGGGACAAGCAGTGATCTGTTCGATTTCAGCGAGGGCAATCTTAATAGCTTCTTCTACAGCTGGTCTGTAATGGGGTATTTGAATCAGGTGAAAAGGAGGAGCTTCCCAGGGGGTATCCCAGTGCTCCAGCAACGGATTTGACATATCGGAAATAATTTTTCGATTAAGATTAGTCTTCATGCTCATCATCAGGTTCGCTTTCAGCCCTAAGGGCACCTGCATATTTTGAGGGATATGGCAGGTTCCCTTTTTCCGCGAACCATAGGATCCTGTTCAGCAGGTCGTCATTTCCAGAGTCGACTTTACCGAATTCAGGCAGCATGCTCTTTTTTGCATAGTGGAGAGCCTTACCCTTCAGGGAAGAAAGCGGCGGATTCATCTCGTCGATTGGAATATTAGAAGGAAGAGCTGTGTAAGGAGTCAGATCGGGGGTGTTTCCGAAACAATCAGCCATGGGATTTGCAATGGCATCCTGAATGTTCATGGGAGGCATTCCCAGAATCTGTTCTATCGTCCTTATCATTGAAGGCTGGGTGTAGTGGGTGCTGATTGTCTTCGTGAGCCTTGAGTAAGGACTTATCACCAGTGCCACTGTACGGTAGGAAGAGACATGATCCCAGCCTCCCTGAGAATCGTCTTCAACAACAAAAATTACAGTGTTTTCCCAGAAACGACTCTTGCTGAAAGCTTCTACTATCTTTCCGAGGGCGGCGTCGTTGTCGGCCACCATGGCCCTGGGGGTTGGAAATCCTGGCCTGACCCCTGCTGTATGATCGTTTGGCAGGGCAATAATCATAAGTTCGGGCATCGAGTCACCGGGCATTGCCTCGTACTCTTGAAGTTCCTTTATAAGAGCATCGGCTCTCATCTGGTCGGTAAAGACATGAGGACCATACGAGGGATAGGTAGGAGAGAGGATATGCCTTACTGGCTCAATTGTTGTTATGTTTCTGAACGGAACCTTTTCTCCGTTCCTGTATTTATTGTACACATCAGTCCATGTCACGTTGTAATCAAAGACAGGATAGGAAGCTTCACCGTAGATCCTGACAGTCCTTCCGTGCTTCAGTGCATTGTCCCAGATAAATCCTGTCGGGGCGTAGACAAGGGCATCTTCCTGAACATGTGGATAGCTTCTGAACCAGGCTCTCATATTTTTTTCAATATAGTCGGTCACTATCGATGCATCTGTCCACTGGTGTCCTTCGGCAGAACATTTTCCTGAAACGTGGAAATTATCCAGAAGCAGGAATTCCTCGCACAGGCGGTGCGTGTTAGGGGTTACGTTGGCTCCGTAGGTGCATAAGCCAGGATCTCCTTTTCCCTGGGGCATGTCGCCAAGAAGCTGGTCGTAAGTCCTGTTTTCCTTAATTATATACAAAACATGCCTGAAAACGGATGGCTCTCCAATCCTGTCGGGCACTGTTTTTTGGCTTATTTCGTTTCTCGGGGCTTCTCTTGCCAGCAAGGCCCGCGACAGGTCGTTAAGGGCGATAACTGTATCAGTGTATGACCTTAATGTTCGTTTGTCAGGAAATGGAATTGCTGAAACAGATGCCATCATGTTATGTGAATTGTAAATAGGATTGCTCGTGGCGGTGGTGCTTGATGGCTGTCTGGCTCCCGCTGCTTCGAGGTTTGCAACATAGATTTTGTCGTTGCCGGGCATGGTGGCAACTCCCGAGGGGTAAGCTCCAGTTGGTATGAAACCGGAAATTGTACTGGTTTTTCCGCGGCCTTTTCTCGCAGATTTTTTGGCAAGCCTTATCACTGCCAGGGCGTTGTCCATACCGTTTGCAACAAACAGGTATTTTTCATCATCCGACAGGCACAGGCCATTGGGAGAGTCTCCGAAAAACGGATTTATTTCGGGCTGCAGCCTGACGCTGATGGTCTCCATTATTTCATCAATCAGAGTGTTTATTACCATTACGTTGTCGCTGTTGGAGTTGGTCAGGTAGACAAATCTGCCATGGCTGTCGGATATTATCTCATTAGGATGCAGTCCGACAATGAGTTCTTTCAGCTTTACACCGGTCTTCGAA
>JAFGXK010000067.1 GCA_016936695.1 Bacteroidales bacterium
ATTGGCAGGACGGAATAGATATCATTCTGTTGCCATGATATATCCGGATTCAGGGAATTGATCATAGTACCTGGTGCAATATCGTGATTCTGAGATTATGGTGCCCTCAAACTTACGTAAAATCGTACGATTTTACATACGCAAATGAAAGTCAAGACCACTGCCCGGCTGCGCACTGAAGAGGATTGTTTCATTATCACCTGACAAAAAAAGAGGCTGTCCCTGATCACCGGGACAGCCTTTTTATCTAAAATCATTAAACCTGAGGTTCTCTACTGCTGATAAAAGCTATTTCTCATAGAACAGAGTGGGCAGCACTTAAAGCAGGTACGGGCATGGAGAGATTCTCACAGCCAGGGTTTCCGGAGACGAAGGTATTGAATCAATAGAATATCGTAACCATCCAGGCCCCGGGCTGATTAATGACCAGATTCAGTTCATAGTTGAGGGTTACGGCAGATTGTGAACCCTGTGAACTAAATGCACTTGGTGCAGAGAATTTTACTTTTCCTTCAAATGGGAAGGTGACAGTGTCGAATCCAAAATTATTGCTTGAACCGCTTTCGCTGCCTGAGCTCCCCTGGAGAAGAAGATCACTTATCGGGCTGGTATACTCCGAGGTGCCGCCTCCCCTGGTGAATTTATAGTATACACGAAAGGGCTGGTCTCCCGTCCTCACACAGGAAACCCTTGATATACCGCTCCGGTATTGGATAACAAATGGAGGAATACTCTCTTCTCCGATATACTTATCACTTTGCCATATTCCGGTGACAACAGAGTCACGACCCTCATATATGACAGTATATTTGCCGGTGCCCTCTCTCAGACCTTTTTTCCATTCGCCCTCATATTTTTCACCGGTATTCCAGGTATATGTACCGGTACCGTTAGGCAGGCCTTTTTTAAACTCACCGGTGTAATTATCGATTCCGGAGGCCACTCCCTTGCCGTCAGCCAGACCCTTTTTACAGCTTCCGGTATATATACTGTCAATCCCGGGCTTCAGAACCTTGCAGTCATTCTGCGACCAGGCAGCTGAAAACCATGAGGACAACATTATTGAACATAATAATAGTGCAGTTTTTCTCATTTTCTTAATTATTACGCATCCAGATACTTTTTAAATTGATCTAACTATGATGTGGTGGCCTGATTTTCAAACCCTAACCACATAATGAAAGGAGGCTGACTCCCATAAAGAAAATGAAAGAGAATAAAGGCCGTCTCAGTTTTGTTGACTGAGACGGCCTGATTCAATACTTAGTAAATCTCCTTGTCGAAGAACAGCCTGGTCAATGGTGAATCACCACCAATTGCCGTAGAAGCAGCTTCGTAATTATCGGGATTAAGGGTCTGCTCGGCAATAGGATAAAACAGCCTGACAGGTACCTTGTTAATATTCTGTTTATAGTTTGGCGGAGCAAACAGCCGCGGATAATCCAGCCTCCTGTAGGAATTCCAGAGAGTGTTCCCGCGGAGCCAGTAGGCCAGCCATGCCTGGGTTCCGATTTTCTGTTTCCAGCTTGGGAATGCTGTTGCATAAGCCACCGAAGGCTGAGCCAGGTATGCATCTGCTTCTGCAGGTGTTCCGCCCCAGTAGAGGATAGACGATTCTACTGCATTGTTATAATGTGTTTCAGCAGTGCCCCCAACGCTGAATCCTCGTTCCACTGCTTCAGCCAGGAGGAATTCAGCTTCAGTGTAGTCACTTATGATCCATGGTCTGTCTGCCTCCAGGTGCATCGGGTGCACATGTGAGAATGACGGATATCCATTAGCCTGGCCCTGAGCACCTCCCAGGAAAACAGGAGGATCGCTGCCAACAACTGGGGTGGCATAGAATCTTAGGCGAGGATCAGTGACTGTGACAATCAATATACTTGTGTCAGGTCTTGGCGTAGATGGTTGCATTGCATCTATTAAATTGGAAGTTACAACATAGTCATCACGGCCGGACTGCACAAAGTCAAGAAACTGCTGATTCTCATTGGGTGCTTCTGCCAGCCAGTTCATCGTCATGACATCACCTGCATCAAAAACGTTCGGAGCAGCTGCCTCCACAACGGTTTTGGAATATCCGGCATCAACATCATAGAGCATCAAGCCCATCCTGAGCTTTAATGTGTTGGCAAATTTATACCACATAACAGTTCCTGCCGGTGAGCTCCCGCAGATATTGTCATAACCTTCCGGCATGCCACCCACGGTGAGGTCAAGTTGTGCCTTTGCTGCGTCAAGACGGTCAATGAGATCCTTGTAAACAGTAAGAGCGTCATCATAGGCAGGAGACGGGTAACTGAAATCGAGTGCCTCAGAGTATGGCATATCTCCAAAATTCTCAATGATATAACTCCAGGCAAAAACTGACATTATTTCGATGATAGCCAATTGGTTATCACGCTGTATCTGTGAAATGCCTGCCAGTGGTTGAGTCTGGAGTACCCTTGCAGCTTCCTTATAATTCGAAAGCACGAGCCTGTACATCGCGTTCGAGGTGTTGACAGGTACATTTCGCGTAGTCATGTCGTACCTGCTTTCATCAGGATAAGTAGTATTGGCAAAGTGCTGCATCCACATTAGTGTAAGATTGAGGTTAACACTCTCTGTGGACAACTGGATCATAAATTGCCTTGTAGCTCCATTGTAAAGTGATTCTCCCGATACGGTTGTGAAATCCTTTACGTTTTTATTCAAATCTTCCAGTTTGGTGCATGCGGAAAGCGCCAGAATAACTGAAATAAATATCAATATCTTTTTCATGGTATTTTCAATTAAAAGTTAAGTTTTAAATTGAAACTGAAATCACGCGTAGTCGGGAGTGATCCGGTTGTGTAGCCCTGGATATTACCTGCTGTCATCCCTGATTCGGGATCGGCGTACGGTAAATTCTTATGTATTATCCAGGGATTCGAAGCAATGGCACTCACTGATACTCCTTTGATAAATGTCTTGTTCAGCAATTTCGATGGAACGTTATACGTGAAGACAACTTCTCGGAGTTTAACAAAGCTTGCATCATAGATAAAAGCTGAGTGAGGCAGAAGACCTATACCAAATCCGTCGGCATTGGTGGCATCAACACGGGTTTTATTGGGTACGCTTACTCCGTCGATGACATTTACACCCTCAATGATGTATCCGCCACTTGTGGAGGCATAACCCAGACTATGATTATCGTCATCAACCCAGACGATCGGATCCCTTACAGGATTACCCAGGTCATTTGTAAAAGCAGTCTCGGGGTACAAGCCGCTGGATAGGCCATAATACATATCGAGTGAGAAAATATCACCACCTTTTTGCACATCAACAAGGAAGCTCAGTGCCAAATTTTTATAGCTGAATGAGTTATTAATTCCACCGGTCCAGTCGGGGGTAAAGTTCCCGATAGAAACGGCAGCCGAGCTTGTTATTACAGGCGTACCGGTCTCAGCATCAATAATTTTATTCCCATTGTCATCATAGGTATAATCTTTCCCCTTAATTGTTCCATAAGGCCTGCCGACTTCGGCATTAACAGTGACACCTCCCTGTAAATTTACCGAGTTCAGACGAAGATTTGTAATTCCCGGATATAAGGCTATTACCTCGTTCTTATTCTTTGACCAGTTCAGAGTCATATCCCAGCTGAATGATCCGGTTCTTACCGGTGTGGCACTTACAGTAAACTCAATTCCTTTATTTTGAATTTCACCGGTATTGAGCATTAAGCTTTGAAAGCCTGTAGTCTGGCTGACGGTAACCGGGATAATCTGATCCTTTGAATTGGTTTGATAAAGGGCCAGGTCGAAACCGACGCGTGCATTAAAGAATGCCATTTCGAGGCCTCCTTCAATGCTGTTTGTGCGTTCGTTTTTCAGATCCGGATTCCTTTTAATGGCAGCAAGCTGAGTATTGGCACCATTCATTGGACTGTTAGCCAGGTAAACATCATAAAGCAGATCAAATCCAGCAAGATTACCAACCTGAGCATAATTCAAGCGAAGTTTACCCATTGACAACCACTTCGCATTGACAATATTGGAAAACAGAAATGCTCCGGTTACAGAAGGATACTGGTACTTATTATTACTGACAGGCAGAGTAGAAGCATAATCATTACGGTATGTTCCATCCACGAACAGGAAGTCTTTATATCCTAATGACAGGCTAATATATTCGCTTCTTACGCCAACAATCTGGTTAGCTTCCATGGGCAACGGCAATGCCTGCAAACTGTTTTGCAGTGAATATATTCCGGGAATGAGCAATCCGCCATTGGTAGCGTTGGAAAAGAATACATTATTGGTTCTTCTTTCGTTAAATCCCAGTATTCCGTTGATGCTCAGAGACTCACCGAGTTTCTTGTTGAATTTCATCATCAAATCCACGTTGTATTCGCTGAAAGTATTATCCCTGCGGAGATATCCGGATGTGACCCTGGCCGGCACGTTTGCAAGTCCGAAACGCATGGAGA
>JAFGXK010000068.1 GCA_016936695.1 Bacteroidales bacterium
GGTACAATGGTCATTGCCAAGGATGCAGCAGCAGCCGATCCCAGGAATTCACGCCTGTTGATTTTCTTTGAATCTGACATGTGTTGATGATTATGGGTTAGGTTTGGAAATAGTCATTTTGTGAACTTTTGGCAATGACCAAATTTACAAAATGAGACGACACCAGGAAATTTATTTACTGTGAATTATTTCCGGATATTACAGATGTTAGTATTTCTTTTTAAATACTGCATGAATCAGGGAATATTTACCCGGTTTGTGGTGTCTAATATCATGAACCAATAAAATCTTATTGAATATGAAGAAAAATGTTACTATGCAGATACTGTCATTAACAGTAATGCTTGCTTTTCTTTGCATGCCTCTGGCTCTCAATGCACAGGGCTCAAAGTCGAATTTTTCGGGAAAATGGGCTTTCAATGCCGAAAAGAGTGAACTGGGCCAGCAGGGTCAGGGTGGAAGAATGGGCATGGGCGGCGGTGATTTCACTGCAACTCAGGAAGCCAATCTTCTTACCGTAGAAAGGACTCGCCAGGGAAGGGACGGTCAGACCGTGAACACCACCAGCAAATACACCCTCGACGGAAAGGAAAGTGTAAACACCATGGGAATGGGCGAAAGCAAGTCAACCGCTACCTGGTCGGCCGACGGCAAATCACTTACCATTGTAACTAAAATGGCATTTGAACGCGACGGACAGTCGATGGAATTCACGACTACCGAAGTCTGGACACTAAACAGCCCGGCTTCACTTACAATAACCACTACGAGGAATACCCCGAACGGCGAGGTTACGACAAAAATGGCTTACGATAAGAAATAAAGAAATAAAGGGAACCAGGTAAAAGAAAAGATCCGCAAAACACCAGTGTTTTGCGGTTTTTCTATTTTCTGGCGGTCATCCTTTCGTTGTTAACCTCCTTGAGTTCCTCTCCCCTGACAATGAAATCATCAGCGTTCTCAGGTGTCAGTACATAAATTGCCTGTTTCGGCTTGAGGCCCTGTTCAATAATTGTATGCTTGTCATTTACATCCCCTGTGACAACAATCTGCTTGGTTTTGTCCTTTGTGTAAACGAAAGGAATTCCATCAGCCTCGGCATGAACGCATTCCGTTGGAATGTAAATTACATCGCTGTATTTTTGAATGACTACCTTATTGCTCGTGGTCATGGCTGGCCTGAGGTCGGGATCTGATCCGTTAAGTCTGACCATTACCTCGAAAACCTTGGAATCGGAATTTTCAAGCTGTTCACCAATATTGGCCACAGAATAAACTTTTCCTGAAAACATCTTGTTAGGGAAGGCATCAACCCTGATCTCAACATTCTGTCCAGGCTCTATCTTTCTGATTTCGATCTCACTGATGTAGATTTGTGACAGAAGCGAAGAGAGATCAGGTAATGTGGCTACAATCCTGTCGGCCATGTTTATGGTCGACCCTGTTTTAATTTTATTGCCCCTCCTGTCCCTCTTGTAAACAACCATTCCGGGTGAGGGCGCTGTGATGGTAAAACCTGCGAGCACTTCCTCGAGACTGGCAACCCTTCTGTCGATCCTGTTATACCATATGTTCTGCCTGATGAGGTCTCTTTTGGCCTGAGCCACCCTGAGTTCGTAACCTCTGATCCTCTGCTCCAGCATTCTTTTCTGCCTTTCCAGGTCTATTTCAGCTTGTCTGATGGTGGCCGGAGGTTCAAATTTTGAATTTTTCAGGGTTATTTCCGCTTCTTCAACCGTGTGAATCTGGTTTCGTATGTTATTTCTTAAATTAGTGAGAGTTACAGCGGTATCGAGCTTTTTCATCTCTATGTTGTTCCTGTATTCGTTGAGCCTTTCACGCTCATCTTTCAGGGTGTTGTCGTACTGGGTTCTGTCGAGAGTGGCAACATAATCTCCGGTTTTCACAATGGTTCCTTCAGCCACCATGTCGGTGATCCTGAGAGGCTGGGCCCGAAAATCCCTCCCTCTGCTTACTTCGGGGGCTTTAATATCGATTGCGTTTTCTGCAAGAATTTCTCCCGGGACGGATATTGAAACTTCAAAATCGCCTTTTACGGCTTCGGCAAACAACAGATTTTTGTCCTGCCTGGATGTAAGCTTGTTGAAGGCAAACAGGGCGATCATTGTAAGGACGAATACTGCCACTGTGCTTAATATAGTTCTTTTCATCACGTAATGTTGCTGGTTAACTTAAATAAGTTCAAGCGAGTACGAAATTAGGTAATTTTGCCATGCCATTCCCTTGATTTAAACTTATTTAACATATTTAACAATAATTTGTAATTGTTGTCCGGAAAATTTTATGATTTGTTGGCAGGAAATGAATGCAGTAACTTGCTTCTTTTCTATAGGGGTAGGACAAAAAAAATCCCCCATGAAAGGGGGATTTAACTATAATCGTGAAACGGGTGGATAAGTTTTTTGATTTTATCTTCTGAACATACCTCCAAGGATGGATCCCAGGATGTTTTTGCTCTTTGTCTGCTGTCTTCCACCGCCTTGCAGAATGTACCCTGCGACATCATCAATAATGCTACCGTCTCCGTCTGCATCCAGGAGTGAGCCGATTCCGCCGATACCTCCGCTTGCTGTGGTTTTCTTCTTTGAAAGAGCGCCAAGAATTATTGGTGCAAGTGCCGGAATCATTTTCATGATCTTCGATGCATCAATATTAAGAGATTTTCCAAGGGCCTGAGCAGCCTGAGTTCCTCCGTTTGCTCCAAGAAGTCCGCCAAGGTTTGCATCGGCAGTCGAATCATTGGTCTTGGAGGCGATCAGATCCTGTATGTTGTCAAGGACAGAAGGATCCCCGTATTTATTCAGGATATGATCAACTCTTGCATCTCCGCCCCTTTCGTCTTTCTGTTTCTTTAAACCACTCAGAATAAGTGGTGCAAGTTTAGGTAAGAGTGCCTGAACTGTGTTCTGGTCAAGACCAGTGTTGGTTGCCATTTGTTTGGTCACTTCACCACCGTAGGTCTTCATAAATTCATCAATGAAATTTGCCATTGGTTGTAAATTATTTAACAAAAAAAATATGGATGAACACGCTAAAATGTGTTTTCATCTAATCGAAAGGTAAGTATGTTTATGATAACTTCAAAGAAATATCTGCATTATTCTATATGTGATGTGTCGTGGTTGAAGGTCAATGTGTTAAGGATGAATAAAAAACACCTGAATTTCTCAATCACGGGAGTGGTAATAAAATATGCTATATTTATGCACCATATTTAGAAATCAGACGTTTGAAATTTAAAACCAAATTCTAAAATTATGCAGACAAGACTATTTACTGGTTTCATTTTTATGTTTCTCCTTTCATTGTCGATCCAGGCACAGGAGGGAGTCAGGTTCGGTGTTTTGGGAGGTGTTAATTTTCAGAACATCAACGGCAAAGACAGCGATGGCGACAAGCTTGAAAATAATCTCAAGACCGGATTTCATGTTGGTGTGAATGCTATGCTCGGGATCGCTCCCGAATTCTATCTCCAGCCGGGAATTCTGTTTTCCACCAAAGGTTGCAAGTTTAATGAGACTGATATTAAACTCAATGTTTCCTATCTTGAAATACCACTTAACTTTTTATATCGTGGGGAACTCGGTAATGGAGCTGTCCTGATAGGATTCGGTCCTTACCTTGGTTTTGGTCTGACCGGAAAGTTAAAAGATGATGATGGTAATTCAATCGACGTTGAGTTCTCGAACGATCCCGGATCAAACGGAACTTTGATTATGAGAAGGTTCGATGCCGGAGCAAATGTTTTTGCCGGCTACGAGCTTTCATCGGGCATCTTTTTCCAGCTTAACACTCAGCTGGGCCTGATCGGAATCAATCCTGAAACCTCAGGTTCTGAAACCTGGAAGAACACTGGTTTCGGGCTTTCAGCGGGCTACCGATTCTGAGAGGAATAGCATAATTTTCGCATGACGGCACCTGAACAGGGTGCCGTTTATGTTTTTAATGCATTACTCAAATCAAAAAAAATCTGTTTATTTGGAAAACCTAAAACCAGATAAACATGTTCAGATATTTGATTCTGCTGATATTTCTTGTTATACCCGGATTTGTATCAGCTCAGAACCATCCAGAGAGTTCACTTCAGGATTCCCTCAAGCCGCATGCCATCAATGAGGTTGTGATTACTGCCCGGAGATTCAATTCGGTCGTAATGAACACACCCGAAGCCGTAAGGGCGATCGACAATAGAGCAATAGGGGAGTATCAGCTCAGAACATCGCCTGAGGCTCTTGCACTTACCCCAGGAGTTTTTGTCCAGAAAACAAACCATGGAGGCGGATCACCCTTTATTCGCGGTCTTACCGGGAACCAGACTCTTCTTCTTTTTGACGGTATCAGGATTAGTAATTCAACAATGAGATACGGCCCGAACCAGTATTTCAATACTATTGACCCGTTCAGTGCAGGCAGGATTGAGGTCCTTCGCGGAAGTGGATCCGTTCAGTATGGTTCAGATGCTATCGGTGGAACTGTCCAGGCTTTCAGTCACGGGACTGGCTTCACAGAGGAAGCTGACTGGGGAGGCGCTGTTCTTGGAAGGATTTCAAGCCACGGCATGGAACAGACTCTCCATTCAAACATTTCGTTCAGCAACAATATTCTTTCGGCCAGGGCCGGAGTCTCCCTCAGGAAATTCGGTGATATAGTCGGAGGGGATACAACAGGCCGACAGACTCCATCGGGCTATGAAGAGGCGGATCATGATTTCAAAGCCAGTATACTGCTGTCGCCCAAAACTTCCCTGACCATGCTTTATCAGAATGTCAGCCAGACAAATATCCCGGTTTATCACAAGGTTGTGCTTGAAAACTACGCGATAAACGAAACGGACCCGCAGACTAGAAGGCTGGCCTATGCACGGCTCAACACCGACATTGATGCGGGCATGCTGAAATCAGGGATAATAACTGCATCATACCAGCAAACCAGGGAGGGAAGGTCGAGCCGGAAAAACAATTCAGATATCCTCAGGCGTGAATACGACAAAGTAAGGACTTTCGGATTATCCGCCGAAGTTCTTGTTTCAAATGACGATCTCTGGTCGGGCAATATCGGCGTTGAGTTTTACAGCGACCTGGTAAACAGTACACGTACCGATACCGATCTGGCAACCTCATCGGCCACGGAAAAAAGAGGACTGTATCCCAACGGTTCGATAATGAACAGCCTTGCTCTCTTTACCGTACACTCAATCGATCTGCCGCGCTGGAACATTACTGCCGGAGCCAGGTTCAATTCTTATGTTATAAATGTTGATGATCAGGAGCTTGGCATGACAAAGCTTACTCCTTCAGCACTGGTCGGGAACCTTGCCTTTATGAGAAAACTCGATTCCGGATCCAGCCTGTTCCTATCGCTTAATACAGGCTTCAGGGCTCCTAATATAGATGATCTCGGAACACTTGGCATAGTCGATTTCAGGTATGAGACGCCAAACTTTGATCTTAAGCCCGAGAGTTCCTTTCAGTATCAGGTCGGCTATAAGTACAGCAAAAACGGACTGAGGGGGGAGATCTACCTTTATCGCAATGAGCTTTATAACCTTATCACCAGGATAAGGGTTGAAGGACAGGAAATTGAGGGATATCCTCTTTATACAAAGGAGAACAGTGAAAGGGCTTATATTCAGGGATTTGAAACAGCCTGGGACTATTCACCCAAATCATGGCTGAATTTGTCAGGCAACCTTACCTGGACTTACGGTCAGAATATCACAAAGAATGAACCGGTGCGCCGCATCCCGCCTCTGTTCGGAAGAGTGGCGGCAGAATACAGGCCTGACAACTGGCACGCAGGGGCCGAGTGGATTGCTGCAGCCAGGCAGGCGCGCCTGGCCCAGGGTGATATCGATGACAACCGGATCCCCGATGGAGGAACTCCCGGATGGAACTTATTCAATCTGAACGGTGGTTATACCTGGAACTTCCTGACAGCCGATTTAAGCTTCCGGAATATCCTGAACAAGGATTACAGGTATCATGGATCAGGGATAAACGGTTACGGACGTTCCATCTTTCTTACCGTTCAGGTTATTTTTTAAACCAGTGCAGTCAGGAAACGATTATAATTACTTTTACAAAGAAAAACACTCTGAACATGATAAACGAAATTAAACTTGAAAGCCTTGACACAGCCAGATTCATTGATGAAAAGGTTAATGAAATTGCTGCTGCAGCTGGTTACGGAATTGCAATAAACGCTCTTTCTGGCGGAGTCGATTCATCGGTGGTTACCATGCTTGGCCACAGGGCCCTGGGGAAGAGGCTGAGAACCGTCTTTATACAGAACGGCCTCATGCGTGAGGGAGAAGCCGGATTCATTGAAGGGATATTCAGGGATCTGGGTGTCGAAATCGAGATCATTGATGCCCGCGATGAATTCCTTGATGCTCTTAAGGGGATCACTGATCCTGAAAAGAAGAGAGAGGCCATAACACAGACTTTCTACAAGGGAGTCTTCGGCCGGATAGTGAGGGAGAGCAATGCCAGGCATCTTCTTCAGGGAACAATCCTTACCGATGTTGATGAGACGGTGGCAGGGATTAAAAGACAGCACAATGTTTTTGCCCAGCTTGGCATTGATCCTCAGGAAACTTTCGGATACCAGATTCTTGAACCTCTTATCCAGCTTCGCAAGGATGGTGTAAGGGCTGTGGGGAAGGCACTCGGATTGCCTGAGTCGATATTTGCACGTATTCCTTTTCCCGGGCCTGCCCTGGCCGCAAGGATCATCGGTGAAGTGACTGCGGAAAAGCTCACGGTTGTCAGGAAGGCAACATCGGTCGTTGAAAGGATTCTTTGCAACAGGGGCGCCTTCCAGTATATGGCAATTCTTCATGACGACAGGGTAACCGGCATGAGGGACGGGAAACGGGATTTCGGAAGGCAGATAGAAATCAGATGCTGGGACAGCATCGACGCCCGGACAGCCACTCCTTCAAAGCTTCCGTTCGAAGTTCTGGAACAGCTGGCATCGGATATCGTAAGCGAGGTCCCGGGAGTTGTCAGCGTTACTTATAATATAACAACCAAGCCTCCGTCGACAATTGAGGCTGTCTGAAAAGATAGTCATGTTTATTCATAGCAACGTCAGGAGTCTGGTTGGGACTCCGGCCGGAATATGACTGATAATTGAGGATTTTAGGGTTAACCCCATCATATGCTTAAAATCAGGAATACCACATCCAGAATCATCCTGGCTGCCTTTCTGCTTACTTTAGCAGTAGTTGCCGTTGCTTGTGCCGGAATGTCGGACCGTATTAAAACCAAACACGAGCTTCTTAACTTCAAAAATGCAAATGCCTCCGTCGTAATGTCTGAAGACGGTCAGCTTCTCGGGAAATATTTCTATGAGAACCGGACAAACATCACATTTGATCAGCTGCCGGGTAACCTTGTTGACGCTCTGATTGCAACTGAAGATGTCAGGTTCTACGATCATCATGGGACCGATGCAAGAAGCTTTCTGAGGGTGCTCTTTAAGTCGATCCTGATGAACGACCGCAGTTCCGGAGGTGGGAGCACAATAACACAGCAACTGGCCAAGAATATGTTTGGCCGCACGACCAGGGGTTTTATGCCAATGGTCTCAAACAAGATCAGCGAGCTGATAATGGCCCGCCGAATCGAAAAGGTATATAGCAAGAATGATATTCTTACACTTTACCTTAATACAGTTGCCTTCGGGGAAAACGTATTTGGCATAGAAGCAGCCTCGGTCAGGTTCTTCAATAAGTCAACAGCAGACCTCGCCATTGAAGAATCGGCGGTGCTGGTGGGAATGCTTAAGGCAAATACTTTCTACAATCCCCGCCGTAATCCTGAAAATGCAAAGACAAGACGAAATGTGGTTCTGGGCCAGATGAAGAAATACAAATTTCTTGACACGAAAACAGCAGATTCTCTTTCCCTGTTGCCTATGGTTATCGATTACAGCCGGAAAACACGGTCGGAAGGCATTGCTGATTATTTCCTGGTTCAGGTGAGGAAAGAGGCGGAAGAAGTTCTGAGGGGCTATAACTCTCCTGATGGCAGCGAATGGGATCTGGAAAGAGATGGCCTTGTAATAACCACAACACTGAATTATTCTCTTCAGGATTATGCGGTACGCTCATTCAGAGAGCATCTGCAGGTTATGCAAAAGAGGCTGAACTCACAATACAGGACTTCGTCGGGCCGCCGGGCACTGGAGCAGGTTGCTGCAAGTGAACTCAAGAGGCTGGGATTGGAAGAAAGGGCATCTGAGATGAGGGTTCAGGAGATCTTTGACTGGGACGGTACCTTAACCGATTCTCTTTCAGTGTCAGACAGTCTGAAGCGATCGCTTCTTCTCCTGCATGCCGGACTTATGGCAATGGACCCGCAGTCGGGAGGCATTAAAGCCTGGGTGGGAGGCCTCGACTTCAAGACCCAGCCCTACGACCAGATTCTTGCAAGGCGTCAGCTGGCCTCAGTGTTCAAGCCAGTTATTTATGCTGCGGCACTGGAAGATGGATTCGAGCCATGCCGCTACCTCGACAACGATTCAATAACCCTGTCGGGCTTCGATGACTGGAGCCCCGAAAATTTTGACCATTCATACGGCGGAAAATATTCTCTGTCAGGCGCTTTGGTCCATTCAATGAACGTTCCCACTTTCAGCCTCTACCTGGAGATAGGATTTGAAAAGGTCAATGCGATGTGGCGAAAGATGCGCTTTTCATTCGAGCTAGACAACACTCCTTCGCTTGCACTCGGAACTGCTGAGGCAAACATCCGGGAGGTTGCCATTGCCTATTCATCATTTGTAAACGGAGGATACAGGATTGGGCCATGGTGCATAATTTCTATCTCAACTTCTTCCGGGAAGCTCATCTATTCAAGGGAGATAACAGGAGAAAAAATAAGGATTATGACCGACAGAACCAGCCAGCTTATGTCAGCCATGCTGCAGAAGGCTGTCAGGGAGGGTACCGGTGTCTCGATGAACTACGTTTATGGTGTTGATTTCCCGCTTTCCGGCAAAACCGGGACATCCCAGGATTACTCGGATGCCTGGTTTGCAGCTTTTAACCCCGGACTGGTTATTGTTTCAAGGGCCGGAGCATCAACAAGATCCATTCACTTCAACAGCGGATCAAATGGATCCGGAAGCGCACTGGCCCTGCCGCTCGTGGCTCTCACCCTGAAGAAGATGAAGCAGAACCGGACTCTGAGCCAAAGCCTTATCTTACCTTTTCCCGAGCTTCCTGCTGAACTTGCCGGCGCCCTCGATTGCCCTGATTTCAGGGAAGACAGTTTTTTTGACATCTTAATTGATATCTTTGAAAAGGATGAAAAAGAATACGACACCCCCGAACGCAGGATTCAGCGAAGGGTTAACAGTATCCTGAGAAAAATTCTAAAGAAAAGAAAATATGAAAGATAAAGTAATTCACAAACTGATGGTGGTTCTTATGTTCGGCTCGCTGACACTTGGAATTGCCTGCTCGCAAAACCTCAGTTGGACTCATTTCAGGGGCAACAATCTGAACGGCATTTCATCGGCTGTCAATATTCCGGTTGAATGGAATGAAAGCAATACCAAATGGAAGACCGCAATACATGGAAACGGACATTCTTCACCGGTTGTCTATGGAAACCAGGTCTGGGTTACCACTGCCACTTCCGACGGTACTGAACTCTACGCGGTTTGCGTAGATTTCAGGACAGGAAAAATAATCCATGACGTGAAGGTGTTTGATGTTGATGACCGTATAAGCAAGCACGGGATCAATACCTTTGCCAGTCCAACCCCATGCATCGAAAACGGATTCGTATATGTGCATTTCGGAAGCCTTGGCACAGCCTGCATCAGAACAGGCGACGGCTCGGTATCATGGAAGCGGACCGACCTGAAATGCAATCATGTACAGGGACCGGGCTCATCGCCTGTGATCTACGGGAACCTGCTTATACTGCATTATGAAGGCACCGATGTCAGGTTTATTGTGGCGCTTGACAAGGCTACAGGAAAACAGGTGTGGCGGACAGACAGGCCTGAGGAACCTTATAAGGCGCTTGCCAATATAGGGAAAAAGGCTTATGTAACTCCTTTGATCATGAATGTTAAGGGAAAGGATCTCCTTATATCCAACGGATCAGCAGTTTGCTGCGCTTATGAGCCGCTTACGGGGAAAGAGGTCTGGAAAGTAGTGGGAGGGGCCGAGTCGACTGTTCCGATGCCTGTGGCTTGGAACGGGAAGGTTTTCTTTTACACGGGTTCCGAAAACAGTCCTGACGGTGGCACCTATACTGAAATGTTTGCTGTAAATCCCGACGGGAAAGGCGATATCACTTCAACCAACATACTCTGGAAAAAGCGTGACGATCAGGCGCATACTCAAATGCTAACCCCGGTGGTAAAGGACGGCCTTATCTATACGGTCAATACGAGGAATTACCTTATGTGCATTGATGCTGAGACAGGAAAGGAAATCTGGTCGGAAAGACTCAGGTCCGATCACAACGCCTCACCGGTCATTGCAGAAGACCTTGTCTGGTTCTTTTCGGTTAAGGGCGAAGTGACCGCCATACGTACGGGACGTAAACCGGATATTGTATCGCGCTTTCTGATGGATTCGGGAATCTGGGGTACCCCGGCCTTTCTTGGAGAATCAGTTGTTGTCAGGACTGAAAAGTTCCTTTACAGGATAGAGAAATAGTCTATAAGATACTAAATACTTTGTGGCGTGGATTGGTTAAATGAACTGCTGTGGAATGATACGGTGGCACATACCATCATTCTTTACAGCGTTGTAATAGCCGCCGGCGTTTTTCTCGGGAAGATTAAAATATGGGGCGTCTCCCTTGGTATCACTTTTGTCTTGTTTGCAGGGATACTGATGGGACATCTTGGATTCACCGCCAGCCATAAGGTAATTGAATTTGTAAGGGACTTTGGCTTGATCCTCTTTGTTTTTTCCATAGGCTTGCAGGTAGGCCCCGGTTTTTTTGCGTCCTTCCGGAAAGGGGGACTTACACTGAATCTGCTTGCTGCTGCGATTGTTATTATGGGCGGCCTTACTACCCTGATCATCCATTTTCTTTCCGGTACACCGATTCCTGAACTTGTCGGGGTGATGTCGGGGGCAGTTACAAACACACCGGGGCTTGGTGCTGCCCAGAATGCCCTTGCACAGGTGGCTTCAGGCACAGAAGGAGAAGTGATCCCCGATATCGGTCTCGGATACGCAGTTGCATATCCCTTCGGGGTGCTCGGTATCATAATCACTATGATACTTATCAAAAAGATGATGGGGGTCGATGTGAAACAGGAACTGGAGATTTTGCATAATGAGCTTCATCCCGCCGATTCCCTGCCTGAGAAATTGAATATTCTTATCACAAATCCATCGATTTTCAATAAGTCCGTATCGGAGATTTCCGGAACCCTTGGCGAAGGAGTGGTTATTTCGAGAGTGCTGCATAAGGGAAATCTTCTTTCTGCAACATCGGAGACAATTCTCCATGAAGGCGATATAATACTGGTCGTTACCAGTAAGGGAATGACAAAGGAAGTGCTGCAGCTTACCGGTTCAATCAGCGACATGGATCTCTCTACCAGATCGGGAGACCTGATATCAAGAAGGCTTCTTGTTACCAGCAGGGAAGTAACAGGCAAAAGCCTGGGTTCGCTGAGACTGAGAACACGATTCAATATAAACATAACAAGGATCTACAGATCGGGTATCGAATTCATTCCTAGTCCGGGGATAGAATTGCAGATGGGCGACAGGCTTACCGTGGTGGGGGATGAGAAGTCAATAGCAAAGGTCACGGCAGAGATTGGCAATTCTATGAAACGGCTTGAAGAGCCAAATGTAATCCCGATTTTTGTAGGGATTCTTCTTGGTGTCCTTCTTGGAAGTATTCCGGTTAATATTCCCGGTATGGCTCATCCCCTGAAGCTTGGGCTGGCAGGAGGTCCGCTGATAGTTGCAATTCTTCTTAGCAGATACGGACACAAATTCTCTCTTGTCTCATATACAACCGCAAGCGCCAACCTCATGCTTCGGGAAATAGGGATAGTACTGTTCCTTGCCAGTGTCGGAATAAAATCGGGTGAGAATTTCATCTCCACACTGGTATCAGGCGACGGACTTAAATGGATGGGATATGGCGCTTTGATCACTCTCGTGCCGCTGCTTCTGACCGGATTTGTTGCACGGATATCGTTAAAACGGAATTATTTTGAGATATGCGGCCTTCTCTCGGGAAGCATGACCGATCCTCCCGCCCTTGCCTTCGCAAACGGAATCGCCCGGTCGGAAGCTCCGTCAGTGGCATATGCCACAGTCTATCCCCTTGTGATGTTCCTGAGAATATTCTTGGCACAGCTCCTGATCCTGCTCTTTGCCTGATCAGAGTACCAGTGCCATGAAACCAATTCTCGTTGCCGGTTATCCTGTCAGATCCCGCTTAACTGGACCCCTTCAAAGAGCAATGAAGGCAGCCTGATTGAATCATCTTCCTTGACATCATTGCCCAACTCCTTAAGGTTGAACCAAAACTTGTTCATGTTGCCGGCAATGTTCATTTCATTGACAGGATGTATGGTCTTGCCGTCTTCAATGTAGAATCCCTCGATACCATAGGAGAAATCACCTGTCGAGCCGTTGCAGTTGCCCCCTATGAAACCTGTTATCAGCACTCCCTTTTTCATAGATGCAAGTAGTTCATCAAGATTCCTTGTTCCCGTTTCGAAAACTACATTTGAACTGCTTCCCGAAGTGGGTTTCATCCCCAGTTTCTTCCCGTAGTATGTGTCAATGTAATAATCTTTCAGTATACCTTTTTCTATAATTGGACGCCTTACTGCTTTAAGTCCTTCATCATCGAAGAGCCTGGACCCCTGTCCCGAAGGGATATGAGGGTCATCAATGGCAGTAAGTACTTCGGATGTCACCGGCTTACCCTGTTTACCTATGAGGAACGATTGTTTCTGGTAAAGACTCGAAGCCAGAAGTGATTCATACAAAGGAGAGAGCAGGTTGGCTGCAACCCTGTTTTCAACGATTACGTTATAGAGTCCTGAACTGACCTTTTGCGGATCTGATTTCTTCAGAGCCCTGTCGAGGGCCTTTGTACCAATTCCCTCTTTCCTGAGCTTGTCGAAGAACAACTGACTTTCATACCAGAAGGCATTCGGCCGGCCGGTGTTGCTTTTCACCGAGACCTCCGCTGCGAGCTGTACCCCGGTCTTTTCCGAGCTGCCTCTGAACCCATTGCTGGTTACCTTTATACCGTTGGCTAAACTGTCATAATAGTAAGAGCTCACCGAAAGAATCCTTTCATCCTTACCGTAAACTTCATCCATCACTTTCTTTGCAAGATCGATCTTTGTCTTTGCATCAACAGAATCGATGCTCTTGTCAAAGATGCCAAGGGATGGACCGCCTTCCCTGTAGTAAAGTTCAGGATCGGGAAGGGATCTGTATTCGTCAGCCGCAAGAAAGCGTGTAGATGCAATCGCTTCCTCCACAAACCTGAACAGTTCTTCTCTGTTCATCCTGTTGGTTGAATGAGATGAGTATTTCTTATCAACGTAAATACTTATCGAAAGGTTGGCCCGGTTTGATTCCTTCAGACTGTCAATAAGCTGGTCCCTGATCTCAATTTCAGTGCTCCGGTTGTCAAAAACCGAAACTGACACTTGTTCAGCTCCGCTTTTCAATGCATGTTCAATGACGATATCGGCCAGAGCATATTTTTCATTTGTATTCATAATGATATTTTTTTCTGTTAAATGAGATTATTCTAACCCACAGTCAGCTTCCTGATCTTCACAGTAGGCATACCCATTGTTACCGGAACCGACTGACCGTTTTTGCCGCACATGCCGCCACCGTTATCGATAGCCTTATCATCAGCAACCATTACAATATCGGCAAGTGCCTGAGGACCGTTACCAATAATGTTTATATCCTTGATGGGTTTTGTCAGTTTTCCGTTCTCGATCAGATAACCGAATTTCACAAAGAAGGTGAAATCACCCTGACCGATGTTCACCTCACCATTGCTGAAATAATCGACATATATTCCTTTTTTTACGCTGGCAATGATTTCTTCCTTCTTATGAGGTCCATTCTCCATGTAGGTGCTTCTCATTCTGGGCATCGGGATATGCCTGAAACTTTGCCTTCTTCCATTTCCTGTTGAAGGCACTTTATAGAAATTAGAGCTTATCCTGTCGTGAAGGTAGCTTGTCAGCTTACCATTGCTGACCAGGAAAGTCTTCTCAGTGGGATTACCCTCATCATCAAAATTCAGGCTGCCCCGGTTCATCGGAATAGTACCGTCGTCGATAATGGTTACAAAGTCTTCAGCTATTTTTTGTCCCATCTTATCGCAGAAAATGGAAAGGTTTTTCCGGTTGAAATCGGCCTCGAAGGCATGTCCCATGGCCTCATGAAGAAGTATACCCGACTGACCGGCTCCCATCACGACCTCCATTTCGCCAGGCTCCGGCCTGACAGCGTTGAAAAGTCTGGATGTTCTGTCGACTACTTCGGTTGATAGTTCATCAATCAACTCATTAGTCAGGAAGTCAGGACCCATCCTGTAAGAACGGGTTACATAGAAATTCTCGGTGCTCCCTTTATCTTCCATAATGCAGACTCCTGCGATCAGGATAATCGGTCTGTAGTCCCATGCCAGCAGTCCGTCAGAATTATAGAAAAGGATGTAGGAGCTGTTGTCGTTGAGATAGACATTTACCATTGTTACCCGGTTGTCTGCAGCAAAGATTTTGTCATTCATTCTCTGCATGTAGGGGATCTTGTCTTTTATTGAGGTGTCCTCCCATGAACCCCTGATTGCATAATAGTTCGGCTTGACGTATTCGGTGATATCGGCAACCGAAAATTTACCGGAACTTTCGGCGATGTTTGAAGCGGTTCTTGCCGCTTTAAGCATGGCTTCTTCAGTAAGGTCTTCCGAATATGCATAACCTGTCTGGTCGCCTTTGAGTACCCTGATGCCTACACCCGAAGATATGTTTGAATAGGCGCTGTTTACCTTATTGTCTTCAAGTGCACAGGTATTGCTTAGCGTATGTTCAAAAAAGAGGTCAGCATAGTCTGCCCCTTTTTCCATGGCCGCGGAAATTACTTTTTGCAGGGTTGCTCTGGTTACCTCAAAATGAGTGAGATAGCTTTCAGCATCTGCCGAAAGCCTTACCGTCTTGCACGAATTTAAAAAAGGCGGTATGACAAGAGAACCTGCCGCAGTGATCCCGCTGATCTTGATAAAGTCACGGCGTTTTAATTGCATAATGAATAAAGTTTTATTGTAACATCAAATTTATGCTAATTCTAAGGATTGTCTCTTTAATCCCCAAAAAACCATATTATCAAAAAAGACGGTAAATATTTCAGGTAGATGCAGTATTTTAAGTTTATTTTGCTGCAAACCCTGAAAAAACCTGATTAAAAAAAAAAGTTGAACCGTTATTTTTTACTTTTGTATCTTTTTACCTATAAACCAGTATATTACAACAATCATAATGAAAGTCCTCATCACCGGATCCTCAGGATCTATAGGAAGCGTTGTCGCCTCATACCTTGCAGAGAAAAATATTCCGGTTGTCGCCCTGGATCTGAGGGACCTGCCGGGTACTTCCAATAACGGGTATTATAAATTCCACAATTGCAGTATTACAGAGAAGGAAAAGCTTGAGAAGATTTTCTCGGAGGAGCGTCCGACGCACGTTATTCACCTGGCAAGCACATTTCACAAGATACGCGACAGGAAGCTGGAGTACCAGATTGATGTGGGCGGGTCGGAAAAAATCCTGGATATATGCAACAGGACTTCATCGGTTAAGCAGCTGATATTTTCAAGCTCTGCAACTATTTACGGTGCTCACAGGGATAATCCGGAATGGATCAGAGAGACCGATCCCGTCCGGCCGGGGAAATATGTATATGGACTGAACAAGAAACATATTGAGGAAATGTTCATGAATTCACAGGTAAGGGAGGATCTTAACAGGGTGTTATGCCGGATATGCACCGTCATCGGTCCTACCTACAATAAGCCTGCAACCATAGTTTCGATGTTGCTGAAAGTAGGATGGCTGCCATCTTTCACAAAAAATAACAGGGTCCAGTTCATTCATACCGACGACCTTACTGAACTGATACACCTGATTCTCAAGGATGACGAAATAGCAGGGATCTATAATCTGGCGCCTGACAGTTATTCTCCTATCAAGGACCTTATGCCCGGGAAGAAATACATCTGGATACCTCTGGGCCTTGTCAGATTTTTTATCTCAATACTGTGGCCGCTCAGGCTTCTGAATCTCGAACCGGCCGGTGTGAACGCAAGTATCTATCCGATTGTAATTGATCCGGAAAAAATAATCTCGAGGTACAATTACAAGTTCAGGTATTCCTCCGACCAGGCATTCGGCGATGTCAAAATACGGAACATGATACCTGCAGGTGCCAGGTTCTAGTCAATTTCCCTGTAAAAGCATCCGGCTATTTTAGTCCCACTGTAACAGCTGTGCCTTTAAGTCCTTTTGAATCTGCTTTTACCGTAAATGAACCGGTGGCTCCCTTATCGGCTTTTACAATTACAAGACACAGCCCGTTGTAGGCTTTCCTTTGGGAGGCCTGGAACGGATCGTGGCTGGTGGCATCGCCATTGTCTACCGCAACTATCTTTCCCGGGCCCTGGATGCTGAAACTTACTAGGTTGCTGCTGCGCGGCACCAAAGCGCCGTTCTTGTCTTCAATCCTTACGGTGATGAATACAAGGTCGGTTCCGTCGGCAGTAATTGCAGGACGGTCAGCTGAAGCTGAAAGTTTTGATGCTTTGCCTGTCGTTACGACTTCTTCCTCAGCCCAAAGTTCCCCATTTTTGTATGAAACAACTTTCAATTCTCCGGGCTGGTAGACAACATCATCCCACCTGAGCCTGTATTCAAACTGGCCTTTTTTCTTTTTCCCGAGCGATTTGCCGTTAAGAAATAATTCGGCCTCATCTCCTGATGTATAAACATGAACAGGAGTTACCTGTCCTTTTCTCTCCGGCCAGTTCCAGTGGGGGAGTATGTGAGCCATCGGCAGTTCGGGCCTCCATTTTGACTGGTACAGGTAAAAGCGGTCCTTTTTGAATCCTGCAATGTCAATTATCCCGAAATAACTACTGCGCGATGGAACTTCCGTTACATTTTGCATGTCGAGAAGGGCTTTTGCCTGATCGTATCTCCGTGTTCCGGGCCTCAATCCTGTCAGATCACCTCCATAGGGTGTTGGTTCTCCAAGATAGTCAAATCCTGTCCATACAAATTCACCGAAAACTCCGGGGTATTTATCCTGCATTTCCCATTGTTGGTCGGGTGTTGATGCCCAGGCCGGATAGGCGAGGTCGTAAGAAGAGATCTGGAATATGCCTTTGCCCGGAAGGTTATTGTTCAGGTCGCCCTCTACCACAGGGAAGAAATACTCACCCCTGGAGCTTACAGTCGAAGCTGATTCGCTCGAGTGGAAGGGAAGATCATCATTGTCTTTCAATGCAAAGAAAGCATCGTATCTGTAAAGCCGGTAATTTATGCCAAAGGCGTCGACGGTCTTCTGAAAGCCGTTTGTGCCTGATTCATCCCAGTTGCATCCCACCGTAACCGGTCTGGTGTTGTCTTCCGATTTGATGATCCGCCTGAGGCTTTCTGACAATGCAGGGTTATTCTGGTCTCCGACTTCATTTCCGGTGCTCCACATGAATACCGAAGGATGATTGCGGTCGCGGCGAACCATTGCTCTCAGATCCTCTTCGTGCCATGCATAGAAGAGTTTGTTGTAGTCGTTTCGTTTCTTGGGCGTCTTCCAGGTGTCAAAAGCTTCGTCCTGGACCAGGAAGCCCATCCTGTCGCAGAGATCGAGCAGTTCAGGGGCGGGAGGATTGTGGCTGGTTCTGACAGCATTGCATCCCATTTCCCTTAGTATCTCGAGCTGACGTTCGGCAGCCCTTATGTTGAAAGCAGCGCCGAGAGCACCAAGGTCGTGGTGGTTGCATACACCATTGACCGGAACCTTCTTACCGTTCAGGAAAAAGCCGTCGCGTGCAGTGAATTCAAGTGTCCTGAAACCGAAATTGCTTGCACATATATCAGAGGTCTCATTTCCATTGAGGATTGAAACTGCCACCCTGTAAAGTTCCGGATTCTCAAGATCCCAGAGCGCAGGCTCCTTTACATTAAGGTCAACCCTGAATGTGTGATCTCCGTTGGCGGGGAGCCGGGCTGCCGGCGAAGTGAATTCTGCAAGCGGAGCCGACGATGCGTTGCCTTGTTTATCGAGTTTATACACGGAAGCCTTAATTGCAGCTGATACAGGTTTGGCCAGATGGCTCTCGACTTCAGCTTTCAGGCTGACAACTCCGTTTTCCTTTTTGATCTCGGGTGTGGTGACATAGAGTCCGTTATACGAAACATGAAGCTGTGAGGTCTTAACCAGCCACACGTTGCGATACAGTCCTGCTCCGGGGTACCATCTCGAATCCCAGCTTTTTGTGTCGAGCCTTACTGCTATTACGTTTTCCTTTCCGAAGGCTGCATAGGGAGTCAGGTCAAGCCTGAATGAAGAGTATCCGTAGGGCCATCCGCCGACATGCTCCCCGTTGAGCCACACTTCTGCATAAGCCATGGCTCCGTCGAAGTCAATGTAGATCCGGTTGTTCCTGTCAGCTTCATCGAGAGTAAAGTGTTTTCTGTACCATCCGATGCCTTTCCAGGGAAGAAGGCCGGTGTTATTCTCAAGTGTGTCGCTGAAGGGACCTTCTATGGCCCAGTCGTGAGGCAGGTCAAGGGTCCGCCAGCCTTTGTCATCGGCTGTCGGAAGCTGAAGCCCGGCTGGTTCCTTGTCGAAAATTGCAGCATCTGTGGATGCATTGAAGAATTTGATGAATTTCCAGCCGTGGTTGAACGATTCACGCGACCTGGGGGAATTCTGTGCTTCCGTCAGGGAAGTGTAGCTGAACAGAAGAACTGCAATGATTACGAAAGAGGTTAGTAAGCGCTTCATAGTCTCTGGTTTAAATTTCCCTAAAAATAGGAAATCCGGTCGAATATGCTGCCTTGATAAAGAGATAATGAAATTAGTAATATGAATAAAAAAGATTTCTCGCCTCACGCCTCAAACCTCACGCCTTAAGCCTTACGCCGCATCCCACAACTACTGCTTCACGAATTTCCGGCTGACGACTTCCCCTGAGGCAAACCACATCCTGAGTATGTACAATCCGGGATCGAGGAATGAAACATCGAGTGTAACATGATGCATGCCGCCGTCGGATACTTCTTTGACCCTGGTTCCTGTTATTGAGTAAATCTCCATCCGGTTTAATATTTTTGCCGACTCAATGTTCAGCTGACTTCCGGCAGGTACGGGATAGACCTTATAAAACGTATTTGAACCGCTTCCCTGATCCGGTTTCCCCACCATGTTTGCATCGAGCCAGGTAATCCGTCTGGTGATCCATCCCTTGAATTTTTCTATTTCTCCGCTGTATGAATCAGGCTGTTCTCCGTACTCTGGAGTCCCTGCATTGCGCCCCAGGATATCCCATCTGGTGAAGTGCCTCTCCTGGGCCTCATCAAGCAGCATTGCGACCGAGTCAATTACATGATGGAGGAATTCTTCGCTCAGGATGGTTTTTCTGAGACTGAACCAGCGATTATAGATCTGGCCTGAGAATGCCTTGTCCTGCATGAGCCTAACTTCCCACGAAGGGGGAACCGGCCATGCTCCGCACTCATTGATCCTGTATGCCCAGCCCGAACCGTCGGTCTGGTTGAAATGGATGCAGTTTTCGGTGATATCCTTCCAGGCCCAGTCGTAATCCCAAGGGGGACCGGAATGGATCAGGCCTCCGTCGCTGTCCTTGTCCTTATAGAAAAACCTGCTCTTCTTATAGGCGTCAACATTCCGGGTAAGCTCACTTAAAATAAAATAATCAACAAATGAATTTACATCAAGGTACTTATGGTAACCGCTTCGCTTATCCGCGAAATTCTTGCTGTAGAGCACACTCTCAAATAAATTTACATGATTACTGAGATATGTCTTTTGCAC
>JAFGXK010000069.1 GCA_016936695.1 Bacteroidales bacterium
GTACATTATTCCCATGTTCGATCCTCATCTCGGCGAATATATCCCCGAACACTGGCAGATAATCAGGTGGCTGACCGGATTTACCGGATCTGCCGGGACCGTGGTCGTGACAGATTCCCAGGCAGGATTATGGACCGACGCCAGGTATTTTATCCAGGCAGTGCGCCAGCTTTCAGGTTCGGGTTTTGAATTCATGCGCCCAGGCCAGTATCAGCGGAATGACTACATGGATTTTGTTGTGGAGAATGTAAAACCGGGAGACAAAATCGGGATTGACGGCAGAATTTTTCAGGTCTCGGCTTTCAGAAGGCTTGAAAAGCGACTTGAAGGGAAAAATGTGGTAATCGATTCTCATTACGATTTAATATCACCTCTCTGGTCCGGTCGACCTTCCCTGCCATTTTCCATGGCGTTTGATCATCTGCCGGAATATGCCGGTAAGAACAGGAATGAGAAAATCGGAGAGGTCAGGAGCAGAATGAATAAGATGAAAGCCGGATACCATTTTTTATCTTCCCTTGATGATATAATGTGGCTTCTGAACATAAGGGGCAACGATCTGCAGTACAGTCCGCTCCTGTTGTGTTATGCCCTAATCGGACCTGAGCAGGTATTGCTGTTTATTGATCAGGCCAGAATACCGCCGCCACTGGCAGCTGAATTTGACCGGCTGGGGATAATCTTGCTGCCTTATGAGGAGTCAGCTGAAATTATACCCGCTGTTACGGAAGGCGAAACGGTTCTGCTTAATCCTAAGACAACATCTGTAGAATTCTATCATGCAATATCCTCGAAATCGATATGCATTGAGGATATAAGTATTCCAACCCGACTGAAATCGGTGAAGAACCTTACAGAAATTTCAAATATCGGCAAGGTGATGGTGAAGGACGGGGTTGCGCTCACCAGATTCTTTCACTGGTTTGAAAGCAATCATGGAAACCTCACCATGACTGAAGACTCGCTTTCAGAAAAAATAAATGAATTGAGGGCTCACCAGGAAGGATTCCTGAAACCATCATTTGAAACGATAGTAGCTTTCAATGAGAACAGCGCTCTGCCGCATTACCATCCGGAAAAGGATTCGGGAGCCCCGATAGGGGAGAGAGGTATTCTTCTCGTCGACTCGGGAGGGCAGTACTATGGAGGAACCACTGACATTACCAGGACTCTGGCAGTAGGGATTCCTTCAGGGCAGCAGATTAAGGACTTTACACTTGTTCTGAAAGGCCATATCAACCTTGCACTTTCGAAATTTCCTGAAGGTACCAGAGGTTACCAGCTCGACCTGGTGGCCCGCAGGGCAATGTGGGGATCGGGGCTTAATTTTGCCCATGGAACCGGCCACGGTATTGGCTATTGCCTCAATGTTCATGAGGGACCTCAGAGCATCAGTCCTGCTGATAACCTTACGGCAATCGAGGAAGGAATGCTCACATCCAATGAACCGGCAATTTACAGGGAGGGTGAGTACGGGATAAGGACAGAAAACCTGATTCTCTGTTATTGCGACGAGGAAACGGAATTCGGAAGGTTCCTCCGGTTCGAGACCGTTTCCTTATGCTATATTGATAAGTTGCTTATTGACAAGTCGCTTCTCGACCGGAACGAGATTGACTGGCTAAATGCTTACCATGCTGAAGTTTACGATAAGCTAAGCCCGCATTTGTCAGACGCGGAAAGAATCTGGCTGAAGGAGAAAACTGAAGCGATATAGTCTGGATTGAGAGCTGTAAATTCCTTTTCACCTTATCTCATCCATCACCTGCGACAGGTCGATAACCGGGAATTCGGTTATCCTTAATTTTGCACTGCCATAGGGGACCAGTTCTATAACTTCATTTATGCCCTCAGGTCTGACCGGACTTAATGGCGGAATGTCGGCCGAATTATCCTTGAGTGTCCATCCGGGAATTTGCATTCCCCTTGTTTTTAAAATCAGGGGAGCATCATGTTCCCAGGGCAGGTAGCGGGCTGAATCGGCTGACCATATCATATCTCCACGGTCAGCAAAGGGATAAAGGCCTGGTTCGCCGGCGACAACAGTTATCCCTCTTTTAAGGTTGTTCCTGTCGACCATAAGTCCGTAGTTCCATGGAGTAAGCGGATTAATCTCCCAATCGACGCTGCCCATGTAACTGAAATTATCATAATTGATTTTCACGCTCCTGTATTCTTTGCCTATCCTGAGAGAAAAATATAATGGTCCTCTCAGCAGCGACATGGAGTTGTTGTATCTTCTTTCAGCCCTGATATCCATCGGTAATTCGAGAGTGATGACCTCCCCCGGATCCCAGCGGGCAAATATTTTTGCAGTCGAGCCTCCCTTTTCCCTGATTACTTTGTCTTTATAAGTTATTACAGCCGTATCGGCCCATCCGGGTATTCTCATTGAAAATGAAAACCTGACCGGCTCGTCTGATGTAAACCTGAAGCTGATCGTTCCGTCGAAGGGGTAGTTTGTTTCTTCGGTGATTTCCACAATCTGACCGTCACCGACTTTCGCTTTAACGGTTGATGGTCCGTATGCTGCGGCTATAAGTCCTTTATCGTTGGATGCCATCCAGAGGCTTGATACGAATTTGGGCCAGCCCTGGTGCATATTTGCCAGGCAGCAGGCAAAATTCGGCATCAGTCCGTATATGTTTGAATAGTTGCCATTGGTGCTCCATGCTCTCTTCTCTCCGTTAACAACGACCTGGTTCGACTGCTGGTCGTACTGATGCGCCCACATGTCGGGTGTTGTTGTTCCGGGCAGGGCGTTGTATGCCAGGAGCTCGAGCCTGTCAGCCAGACGGTTGTCACCGAAAATAGAATAAAGCTCTTCGAGCGAATACATGTATTCCACCACCGCGCAAAGTTCCGTTCCGCGGTCGGGTGATCTGCCCGACAGATGTTCGTCGCCCGAGAACCTTCCGCCAGCCTGGCCATGATTGAGGTCGTATTTGTCAATTCCGTCAAACACCGCCTTCCTGAATCTCTTGTCGCCCGATTGCTGATACCACAGACCAGGATATTTGATTGCCATGGCATTGTTTACAACATGGGCGGTTAGTCCGTCAGGTCCCCAGTTAAGGGGGATTTTCTTTTCAGCCGACGCAGCCGAGTCCCACGGGAAATTTTCATAATAGGCTGTCCAGTCAGAACTATTGTCCTGGATCGACCTGATCACTTCAAGTATCCATGGTTCTTTCAGTTGTCGGTACAGCCAGTAGCCGGTTACCGCGTTTTCCATCGCTCTTACACCACGCCATTCCTTGTCGGGCCAGTCGGGTGGGGTGTCATGGAGGTATCTGAAGTATTTCGTCACTACCTCAAGTGCCCGGCTGTCGCCCGTAGCTTCATAATACTGCATCAGCACCTTGTTGGCAACGGCCAGGGGCCATCTGTCCTTGTTTTTAGCGGGCCCGTACCATCCTGTGTCAGTGCTGCTAGTGAGAATTGGCTCAATCCATTCTTTGACCTTGTCTTTAAGTCTTGCATCATCAAGAAGATATGCAAGCGGTACAAGTCCGTCGAGGAAATAGGGACCCCTTTCCCATGCTTCTCCTTCACCTCCCCTCCATGCGGAATTTACAAGGTCGGGCCAGAAATCATCGACATGTCCGGTAAGGCCATCCGCCTGGGCTTCGAGCTGAGCTTTAAGCCAGCCTTCGGGTTTTACGGATCCGAGAGGCAGTTTTGTGTAGGCATTCTGAAGCAATGGTTCAGGATTGCCCGGATAATTGGTGTTTTCCATTTTTCCGGAGCATCCGGCTATTATCAAAGCGATTATGAACGTTCCTGCAAGAATTTTCTTTTCCATATGCCGGTTAGTTATTATGAAATTCCCAAATCTTCTTTATTTCAGGATTTATGCTTATCCCGATGTCCACAGCCTCGAATACCTGGACCATATCAAACCATGCGACCCCTTTGCCGGGCATCCTGAGTACCGAATTCACCCTGGGTGATGGAATCGAATCCCCCGGAATTGTAACAGATGTTACAAATTGCTTCCATTCTTCTCCCGGGATAAATTTCTTTCTGCCATAATCACCTAGTCCAAGCTCAAACACAGGAGCTTTTTTGTCGGGATTCATTTCAGGATCGGTTTTTGCCCACACCGAGAGTATGTATGTTTTTCCCTTTTCAATTCTGATGGGGAAGAACCTCAGGCGTGTGCCGCCCTCTTCCTTTGGGGTTATAAGCCTTAACGAGTGGGTTCCCTCAAGATGTTCCCTTGTGTCGAGGAAATAAGTTGATCCGCGGTCGCCTTCGTTCCATGAATAGCAGGAAGCCGGCACTCCCGGACTGGCCATATCTTCGAATCCCGGGTCAATAATAAGGTTTCCCCTGAAAGGTTTGACCGATTCATTAGGGGATTTTAGTGCAAGAAGATATACCTGTGATCCGAAAGCAGACAGGTAGTCTGTTATTGTGTTGCCATTCAATCTGACAGACCGGTTTTCAAAGATTACCCTGGCCTGGCCGGGAACCGCACCTGATATTTTTATATCAACCCTTTGAGGCGATCCGGCTTTGTTTACGGCAATCACCATAAGTTTACCTTCGTGAAGGGCTGAAGTAACCAGCACGCTTCCTGTTGATGAAGATACCGGAAGCGGTTTTTCGTCAGACATAAGCCATGGAGTCATTTCTGCTATTTCCATTGCCATTCTTCCGCATTCGTTCCAGGCAGCGGTTGATTTCGGGAAAGAGTTTAGTCCGTGTCTGATGAAATACTGGATTCCCCTGGCTCCGTTTACGACTGACTGGTAGGTCATGCTTCTCATTTCCTGGATGGTGGGTTCACGCTGCCACCATTCGGATCCCCCGAAAACCTGGGGGACAATCCAGACAGGTTTCCTGCCTTCAAACGAGGTTCTGAGCTGTCTGGCAACATCGCCAACCTGATTAACCGAACCGCTCGGGATGGGGTAGGGGTCGGCCATTACAATGTCGAGGGCGTCAGCATATTTCATGGCTGAGGAAAAGGGCGCCATGAATACGATCGAGACCGGGTGCCATGGATCAGCCTCTTTTATAGTCCGGTAAATTGATTCAAGCGTCGAAGAAGGTATCCTGAATCCGTTGGGTTCGTCAGAAATATACCAGGTCAGAAGGGCGGGATGATCCATGAACTGCCTGATCTCATTCAGCAGCCTTTCTTTCTTTTCCTGCTCTGAGATCCCTGCAATCTGTGATGAAACCCCGCCGCCTCCTGAAACAGACAGCAGGTTATAGTGGACCTTCATCCCCAGCTCTGCGCACCGGTCCATATATGCTCTTCTCTCATCGAGGGTTTCGGGAAGGATCTTCTGGTAGGGCGACATCATGTTGAAACCCTTTACAACTTCTTCTTCGGGAAGAGTTGGTTGGACGGGTGAGTAACAATAAAATCCGAATGGGAAGCTTTCCCTGTTGTTTACAATCAGTCCGCCTGTCAGCCGGTCGGTCTTAACTTCGTTTGCCTTATGCTCCAGAATGATCAATTCGCAGGATGCAGTGTGATACTTATCGCCGGATGATTTAATCACAGCTGTCACGCTGTAGGCGGCAGGATTGAGGTTCAGTTCGAAAGGGATTCGTAAAATTTTTTTGCCGGGAACGCCTTTCCATGAAGTGAGTTCCCGGTCGTTTGTTTTAAGGTTTACCTGTAAATTGCTCCATGTGAGTGCCGGAGGAAGATGCAACAGCATTTCACCGGTAAGTTCGGTTGAGTAAAAACTCAGCCTGCTGTTCATTTTGACGGATTTAGTATCGGTCTTCTGACAGAACA
>JAFGXK010000070.1 GCA_016936695.1 Bacteroidales bacterium
AGGGTTGCAGTTTTAACTGCGGAAGGGGAGAGGAGTCTGGTAAATCTGTGGAAACGCACAATAACAGAACTGGATTCGGTCAGGGATGATACCGACAGGATGTGGGCACGGAAACAGGGCGAAACGGAGTTTTTTATTGTCAAATATGCGGATATCGATCCCATTATCAAAAAGCGCTCATATTTCCTTCCCGGACAATAATTTGTTTGTGGATAATTGTTTTTTTTGTAATATTGATAGTTGCGAATTTGCAGAAGTAATTAAATCAAATATAATATGAAATTTGTTGTATCCAGCACAGAGTTACTAGGTCATTTGCAGGCCATAAGCAGGGTGATCAGCTCCAAAAATACCTTGCCGATACTTGATAATTTTCTTTTTAACCTTTCAGGCAACGATCTTGAAATTACGGCATCAGATCTTGAATCGACCCTGATAACAAGGATGAAGCTCGAGAATGCCACGGGTGACGGTATCATAGCCCTTCCGGCAAGGATACTGCTCGACACTCTCAAGGAATTCTCCGTACAACCGCTTTCATTCGATATTAACCTGGATACACTTGCCGTAGTTATCATATCCGAGAATGGAAAGTTCAATGTGGTAGGTCAGAACGGTATTGATTTCCCTGCACTCCCGGCCATCAGAAAGGAGAAAAAATTCTCATTCGTAATCAATGCTGATGTGATGCTGGCAGGAATCAACAGAACGCTCTTTGCCACCGCCGACGATGAACTCAGGCCTGTGATGGGAGGTATCTTTGTTGAAGCTTCAACCGATAAGATTACCTTTGTGGCTTCGGATGCACATAAGCTGGTACGATATCAGCGCAGCGACACTCATGCTGATGATAATTCATCTTTCATCCTTCCCAAGAAACCGGCTTCGCTTCTCAGAAATATTCTGCCAAAGGAAGAAGGACCGGTAACTGTTGAATTCGACGATAAAAATGCATTCTTCAATCTGAACGACTACAAGGTGGTCTGCAGGCTCGTTGAAGGCAATTATCCCAATTACAATTCGGTGATTCCCAAGAATAACCCGAGGAAGGTCACGGTCGACCGTGTCGAATTTTACAATACTCTCAGAAGGGTATCAGTCTTTTCAAACCAGGCAAGCAATCTTGTCAAACTCCAGCTTAAAGGCAACCAGATGACGGTTTCGGCTCAGGATATCGACTTCTCAATATCAGCTTACGAAAAGATCAAATGCCAGTATGAAGGAGAGGACCTTGAAATCGGATTCAAATCAGTGTTTCTCCTCGAAATTCTTTCAAATATGGCCTCTCAGGATGTAATGATTGAACTGGCTGATCCCACCAGGGCCGGCCTTTTTCTGCCCGGAGAATCTGAAAATGAGTCGGAAGACCTTCTCATGCTCCTTATGCCAATGATGATAAACGCCTGACAATTGAAACTTAACCTCCGAAGGCCCATAGCATTCCTCGATCTTGAAACAACAGGAATTAACGTTTCAAGCGATCGTATTGTCGAAATCTCAGTTCTCAAGATAGATCCTAATGGAGGTGAGGAATGGCTTGTTTCAAGGATAAATCCTGAGATGCCCATCCCTCCAAAGTCAACTGCAATCCACGGAATTACGGATGAAGATGTTGCTGACGCTCCAAAATTCAGGGAGATGGCAAAGAATCTTGCCGCCTTCCTCGAAGGTACTGATCTTGCCGGATTCAATGCAATAAAGTTTGATATACCGGTCCTTGCAGAAGAGTTTCTGAGAGTGAATATTGACTTCAATTTCCTCACGAGGAAATATGTCGACGTCCAGGTCATCTTTCACAGGAAGGAGCAGAGGACACTTACTGCAGCCTACAAGTTTTATTGTGACAGGGAGCTTGAAAATGCTCACAGCTCTAAAGCCGATACTCAAGCCACTTATGAGGTTCTTAAGTCGCAGCTCGACAGGTACAGCGACCTGGAGAACGATGTGGAAAAACTCGCCGACTTCAGCGCATACAACAACCTGGTCGATTTTGCAGGACGCATAATCTATGATGAGAACGGGGTGGAAGTGTTTAATTTCGGAAAACACAAGGGGAAACCGGTGGAGGCTGTCTTCAGGGACGATCCGTCATATTACTCCTGGATGATGAACAGCGATTTTCCGCTCTATACAAAGAAGATCCTCACGGAAATCAAGCTCAGGTCATTCGGCCAAGGACAACAGTAAAATGAAGATTATCTGTATCGGGATGAACTATCGCAGGCATGCCATCGAGATGGGCAGGCCGTATCCATCCGAACCGGTAGTGTTCATGAAGCCCGATTCATCGCTGCTGAAGAAAAACAAGCCTTTCTTTCTTCCGGGTTTTTCGAATGATATCCATTATGAACTCGAAGTGGTGGTGAAGATATCGAGACTCGGAAAATCGATCTCCCCGAAATTTGCTTCGAGATACTACGATGAGATTACGGCAGGAATTGACATAACGGCGCGCGATATTCAGACCAGGCTTTCAAAATCGATGCTCCCGTGGGAGATATCAAAGGGATTTGACGGTTCCGCCCCGATAGGTGAATTCATTCCGGTGAGCTCAGCCGGCGACATAAGGAACCTGGATTTTCGACTGGAGATAAATGAACTTATTGTACAACAAGGCAATACATCTGACATGATATTCGGAGTCGATGAACTGATTTCATATATTTCCCAATACTTCACTCTGAAAACAGGCGACCTTATTTTCACAGGGACACCTTCTGGTGTAGGGCCTCTGAAACGCCACGACCATCTGGTCGCCTATATCGGAGATAAGTCCCTCCTCGATTTTATGATCAAGTGAATTAATCAGGCCCTTAGTTGAACCAGTAAGACAATTTCACAACAAGGCCGCGGTTTTTCGACCGCAGGTCTCCGGCGTATGGACTGCCAAAGCTGTTGTTGAGTATGTCGCCGGCCCAGGAGTTTTCAGTATACACAATGAAAAGGTCCGACACCGGTGCAAACCTCCACTGGAAGCGAAGATTAAGGTTGAGGTTGTCGATCTGATTGTTATACTGTATAAAACTGGTAAAGAACAGGTCGTCAGTGAAGGTGAAGTCGAATCGGGGACCAATCAGCAGGAGTTTGGCGCTGTTGTAAGGACCGGGAAGCTCTATATCATTGTAAGTTGTGACAAGAGCCAGGCTGCCATAGGGCTGGACACGGTAATTCACCTCTCCGTTCAGGGTTAGCCTGTCGCCGTTGTAGTACCCTCCGTACCTGGCGGTTAGAGAGAAGTTGAACATCTTTCGGTTGTCAGAAACGTAGGTGGCGCCTATTTCATTCCAGCTGAAATCCTCTCCGGCCAGCAGCTTAAGCCCTCCGGTGTTTGTGGGATCGAACGGTTGAAGAAGTTTTATATAGTTCTCCTTTGCATCGACCGAAAAGGAACTCTTGTTCAGAAAGTCAATCCTGTACATAAGGTTTGTTTCCCTGTCGGTAAGAGAGAACGAGTTGTAGGGATCAAGGTAGGTGTCGAGCCTCAGGACAGGCCCGTGACTGATAATGCTTTTGCTCTCAGGAAAAAATTTGTACTGAAACGATCCGTTCAGCTGGTAATAACCCATTCTCCTTACGTATCCCGTCTCGGCATTGTAGCCCGAACCTGTAAGGGCCTGATTGACTGACGTCGTTACGAAAGGAGTTGAATAAGTTATATTAGCAGCCATTGCCGCATCTTTGAGAGTGAGATTTTCTACAAGGTTCTGATGGTAATATACTTTTCCATTCCACCTGTTGTCGGGTGTGGCAAGGTTATATTCAAGTCCTGCCACCCTGTTATACTTGTTTCCGGTAAAGGTTTCGTCATCTCCGGTGTTCATTACCTGCTTGTTTATCAGGAATCCTGTTACGCTCGATCTGCTGAAAACCAGCCTCTGGAGGGCAGCCACCATATAGTTGGCTGCGTGAACCTCATCATTTTTTCCAGTCTGAATGTCCATTATCCCTATCCTCCACCTGTCTCCCAGATTTCCGCTCAGCCTTGCGCCTGCCAGAACCGGATTGTCGAGACCTATCCTTCTTGAAAAGAAAGGTCTTACCCTGTCGGTTCCGAGACTAGCGAAGAGGTCGCTGTTCTCCAGATAAAACTGTCTCTTTTCAGGGAAAAAGAGTTCATATCTGTCGAGATTTGTCTGTTGCTTATCTACCTCAACCTGTGAATAATCGGGATTCAGCGTAAGATCGAGGTTGAGGGAGGTCGAGAGGATCATCTTTGCATCCACCCCTGCATTCCATTTCCATTTTGTGGCTTCTCCGGCTTCGAAGTCGCGGGTTACCTTTGCTGTGGCATAAGGTATCAGCGAAAAGCGAAGTCCGGCCTTATCCCTGGGTTCATCCCATATAAGAGTGCCGACAAACGGAAGTGAGCAGTGAGGAAACTGACGGGGCATGGGGGCCCATGCCGATTTCTCGTTATTCTTGAGGTCGAGCCTGCCGAAATTTATTCCCCATTCCTTATCCCCTTCGAAGTATCTTAAGCTCCTGAACGGTATACTAACCTCTGTAACCCACTTGTCGTCGTAACTCTTCACTTCCGACTTCCACTTGATGTCCCAGCTGTAATCCACCTTGGTGCCTTCATACTGCAATCCCTCAGTCTGTGCCCCTGCTGCCGATATTCCAAAAGCAAATCCGTTTGTAAGGTCATTGTAGGTATTCAGGAAAAACATGAAGTTATCATTGTTGGAGAAACCGAAATCCCTTCGCAGCGATTCAACCGGTCTCTTTCCCGGAGTGGGATCGTGGCAGATTATCCCAAGATACAGGTTTGACTTGTCGTAAGTAAGCATCACTTCAGTTTTTGCAACAGGATATCCTGTGTCGGTCGGGGTCACGCGCTGAAACTCCCATGCCCGTTCGGCTGACGACCACGGCTCCTCATCCAGGACTCCGTCGATGGTGAAAGGCCTGTCAGTTTTATTGATGTGAATCCTGTATTTATCCCGGTTAACGGCTCTTACCTGGCTGAAGAGATAACCTTCTGAACATATCAATAGAAGAAGAGTTGCGAATATTGTGATTCGTGACATCAGAAATAAAATTTTGGTGAAGATAAAGAATTGGTTTGTGAATATTAAATTCTATTTTTATGCAATTGCTGATCCAGTCTCGATTTTAGATATTTTTCACATTTCGGAAACACTGGGGATGTGATATTGTAAGTTTCATAAAATTGTTGTTATGAAGATTTTTATCTCCAATGATGCGAATGAACTGGGCTCATATTCTGCCGGGGTGATTTCTGCAAAATTGAATGAAATCATCAGCGCGAAAGGTGAGGCAAGGATGGTGGTGGCAACAGGCAGTTCACAGTTTGAAATGTTCAGGGAACTGGTAAGGGAGAATGTCAACTGGCAGAAGGTAGAGGTGTTTCACCTCGATGAATACATAGGGATTCCGATAACACATAAGGCCAGTTTCAGGCGGTACCTTTACGAGAGATTCATTAACCTTGTTCCGGTGAAACGGTTCCACAGCATCGATGTGGAAGGAAATATTGATAACCTGATAAGCGAACTTACCAGTTCAGTCCGGAATAAACCGATCGACCTGGGTATTATCGGAATAGGTGTCAACGGGCATGTTGCATTCAACGACCCGCCTGCTGATTTCGATAGCAGAGATGCTTACATCACCGTAACGCTTAATAAGGAATGCAAACTCCAGCAGGTAAACGAAGGCTGGTTCGGATCGCTTGATGAGGTTCCCGATATGGCTGTGTCGATGACGGTGTGGCAGATAATGCAATGCAGTACAATCATTTCAGTTGTCCCTCACCAGTCAAAAGCTGAGGCCGTCAGGCTTACACTTTCCGAAAGCCTGAACAGAATGGTGCCTGCAACCATGCTTAAACAACACCCCGACTGGAATCTTTTTCTCGACAGGGAATCAGCAGGTGGTATTATCAGGTTTTAACCCGGGAACAGGCTTCTAAAACCCTGTTGGAATAATAACGGATAAAAATAAACAACTAATGGACAGATCAGGTGAAGTAAGTGCTCTGCACTATGATACAGGCAAACCGGTAAAAATAAAATTCAGCGATGGACTGATAAGCTCGGTTGAAGAAATTCCGATGTCGGACGAGCTTAATGATATTTTTGTTGCGCCCGGACTTATCGATAACCAGATTAACGGTTACAGGGGTGTTGATTTTTCGGATCCTTCAGCTGGTACCCTAAGGATCAGAATGGCTGTTGATGCCATAAGGAAGGACGGAGTAACTTCTTTCTTCCCGACAATCATCACTGGCAGCCATGACAACCTTGTCAGGATTTTCAGGAATCTTGCCCGGGCTCTTCAGGATGATGAAGAGGTAAGAACTTCTGTTGCAGGGTTTCACCTCGAAGGACCATATATATCGCCAGAGGCGGGTTATTACGGCTGTCATCCGGCTGAATTCATCAGGAAACCTTCATGGGATGAATTCATGCAATACCAGGATGCAGCCGCCGGAAATATCCGTCAGGTAACTGTCAGTCCCGAGATTGAAGGTGCCATGGATTTCATAGGCCGATGCGTCAGGCAGAAAATTATTGTCTCCATCGGACATACAAATGCCAGTGCCAGCCAGATATTGGAGGCTGTTGACAGAGGAGCCAGATTGTCAACACATCTCGGAAACGGATGCGCAAACCTGATCGACAGACACAGAAACCCGATATGGCCCCAGCTGGCCAATGACCTGCTGACGCCCTCAATAATAGCCGACGGCCATCATCTTCTTCCCGAAGAAGTCAAGGTATTCTGCCAGGTTAAAGGTCCGGATAATATTATCCTTACCTCTGATGTAACCCACTTTATTGGAATGGAACCAGGCAACTATGTATTTCTCGGGAGTGATATTGTCCTGTCGGCTGACGGACTTATCAAAAACCCGGTGCTTAATTGCCTGGCCGGGGCATCACTTCCCCTGAAAACAGGCGTGGGTAATGTGATGAGATTCACCGGTTACACCCTGGGTGAAGCTGTAAATCTGGCTTCAAGAAATGTTACGGCGGCCTGCAGAATCACCGGCCGGGGCAAGCTTGAAGGCGGAATGAGGGCTGATCTCATCCTTTTCCATATGGAAAATTTTAATATGTCAGTAAAAAAAGTAATTGTAAACGGCAGGGAGATTGGATCACAGTCTGAAAACTGAACAACTTTTAACTTATGGCAATCCTCGATTACATAGTTCTTATAGGCTACTTTGTTCTGATCACGGCATTTGGAATCTGGATTTCAAGGAAAATCAAAACCAGTGACAGCTACTTCAGGGGCGACAGAAAATTCAAGTGGTACATAATGCTGGGACAGGCATTCGGTGTCGGGACTCATGCCGAAATGCCCGTTGCACAGACCGGAGCTACCTTCACCAACGGGTTTGCCACCATCTGGTACCAATGGAAGAACATGCTGATTACTCCGTTTTATTGGCTCATTGCTCCGTTTTACCGTCGAAGTGAGCGTACCACGGTGGGTGAGATCATCGAGGACAGGTATGGAAGAACAATGGGGCTGGTATATTCAATATTTGCCATAGTCTTCTTTGTATTCAGCATGGGGGTCATGCTCCAGGGTGCCGCAAAAGTCATATCCGTTGCATCGGGGAATATCTTCTCCCCGAACACGATAGTAATGGTGATGACGGCGGCTTTTATAATCTACAGTTTTGCAGGGGGCCTTATCGCTGCTGCCTATACTGACTTCATCCAGTCGTTCCTTATTATAACCCTGTCGATTATGCTTATTCCGCTTGGGCTTAAAGAGGTGGGCGGATTTCACGCAATGAGGCAGGTTCTTCCCGATCATTTCTTTGACCTGTTCAACAGTGCCAGCGGTATCGACGGATTCACCATTGCCATGCTTGCAGTGAACGGCATAGTGGGAATCACAGCACAGCCCCATATGGTGTCAATGTGTGCAACCGGAAACACTGAAAGAGCCGGAAGGATAGGACAGACATTCGGATCGATGGTAAAACGCCTCATTACCATTGGCTGGGCCCTGACAGGCCTTGTTGTTGCCGCACTGGTGATTATGCAAGGGGTAGAACTTCCTGATTCCGAGATGGCTTTCGGCTATGCCTGCAGTGTCCTTCTCGTACCCGGCCTCGTGGGTTTGATGCTGGCCGCAATACTGGCCGCAAATATGTCGTCATGTTCTAATTTCATGGTTAACACCGGAGCTCTCTTTACTCAGAATATTTATAAGAAATATATTAATCCTCAGGCCTCCGATCTGAAGCTGCTGTGGATGGGACGTTATTCGGGCCTGGGATTATCGATTATGGCAGTTCTGTTTGCACTCGGGGTGAAGAATGTCCTTCATGGATTCCTTTTTGTGGAAACACTTGCAGCTTTCATGGGGATCATCTTCCTGGGCGGTATTATCTGGAAAAGGGCCAACAGATACGGAGCTGCAGCTGCAGTGATTATTTCATTATCAGTTTACTATGCCGCTAATTATCTGTCAACAGGAGAGCTGATCCTTGTCTACAAATGGATGCCCGGTCCCTTCGGTCTGGCGATGCTCTCGGGTTTTCTGGCGTTCTGGCTGGTAAGCATTCTCTCGCGGCCTGAAGACAGGGAGAGAATCGAAGGTTTTTTCGACAACATGCGGAGGAAATCCGATGCGGATTACACCGGCACCGATGGTAAAAAGCCCCTGAGCGAGCTGTCGGGTGATGATCTCCTTCTTATCGATCTTCCGGGTTGGGGAAAAAAGGAACGCTGGCGTAATTTCTTCAGGCGTTACAGGGAAGACCTGGTTGGTTTCGTCCTAAGCTGGCTGATGGTCGGACTGCTTATTCTGATTGCCTGGGGTATTATGCAGATATAGTATCCGCTTGTTTTTTTGAAATTATCCTTATGCTGAATCCGGAGCTGACAATTTTATTCAGCAGGTTGAAATACAATATCAGGTAAAGGATCAGGGAGACAAGCCATAAAACAACAATGTTGAACCAGAACGTTTCTATATGCTTATTCCCGATTTTCTTGTACGGCGCATAGAAATGGGAACGACCGTTGCCCGAAACGGGTTTCATGTAAACAGGTTCAAATTTCTGAATGTATTTCTCACTGGTTTCAATAATCCTTTTGGTAGTGAATTCGTCGAGTACTATCTCCCTTAGCCTCTTGTTTGTATTATCATCCTGCATCTTAAGGAATGCGTTTTCTCCCATTTTTGCAACCAGTGCAAGTGTGACTGATTCTTTTTTCGCTAAGTTGATTTTCCTGATTGAATTAAACCGGCGCGCAAGACTGTCAAGCCACTGTTCCGTTTTGCCTGCAACGGTACTGTTAAACCTTTGGCTGTTCAGCGAAGAAATAAGCTCCTCAGGCGGAGGATCAAATCCTGCCTCTTCAGACAGAAACCGGATATACTTTGTGAGCTTTCCGAAATTATTCGCAACAATTTCTCCGAACCTGGAACTGTCATTGTAGTTCCGGCATATCCACAAGTCATTCCGCAGCTCGTTTATCAGGAATGATGAATACCAGGTGTTCTGACTCGTCTCCATATCGTATCTGAAGAAATTTCTCTCGAACCTGTTGTTTTTAAACTGTTCTGTTGCAAGAGCTTCATAAGCCCACCGGGCTGGCATCAGATCTCCCAGAACCGGCACAAATTCATTGTATGTGTTTTCCTTCCTGTGCAAACTGTCGAATTTCACCAGTACCCCGCTGAAAAGCAGCTGTGGAATTATTATAAAAGGGATCAGAATATATATCGTCGCAGCCGTGTTGAAGGCGGAAGATATGTTCAGACCTATCAGATTGGCAAGACAGGAAGTGCTGAAAAGTATTATCCAGTATGTAATTGTCATCCCCTTAATGCCAAGTATAAGGTTTCCTGCAATTACAAATGAGATTGTCTGAACGGCAGAGACAATGAACATCATCATTACCTTTGAATTGATGTAGCTGAACCAGCTGAGGTTTAGAAAAGACTCTCTCTTCAGGATTTTTCGGTCCTTAACAATCTCCTCGGCGCTTATGATCAGTCCCATGAAAAGCGCTGTAATGACACACATGAACATGTAGGCCGGAAGGTTTTCATTCTCGCTCAGACTGTATGACTGGCCTGACACATTCCTGGTGAAAAATGCAAGCAGAACCGCCAGTACAGGAGCTCCGAGGAGGCTTATCAGCATGTACTGCCTGTCGGCAATTTTGGAAAACAGATCACGTAAAAAGAAGATAAGCGATTGTTTGCCAAGGCCTGGTATTGAATAATTGTTTTCAGGAAGAGGTTCCCTGGCAACGGTTCTTTCTGGAAATTTCCTGTCTTTTTCTGCCGCGAAGCTTTCAGCCCATTCCGCAGGTGATACTCTTCTCAGTCGGGTTGGTTTGCCGTATTCATTTACCACCTTTGACTCAATGATCCTAAGAAGCTGATCAGTATCCACATTGCCGCAGGAGATGCACTGATCTTCTGTGGCATTTGCCAGATTGGTTAGGGTTTTGAACCATATCACCGTCTCGTTGGGGTTGCCGTAATAAATCAGGTATCCCCCCCTGTCAAGTATCATGATCCGGTCAAACATCTTATAGATATCCGATCCCGGCTGATGTATCGTCGTTATTACGAGTTTTCCCTTGTAGGTTTGTCCCTTGAGCATGGTCATCACAGTCTCTGCATCGACCGATGATAGTCCTGAAGTAGGCTCGTCTACAAAAAGGATAGTCGGTTCCCGGATGAGTTCCAGGGCAACATTGAGCCTTTTGCGCTGGCCCCCGCTGATTACCTTGTTGACAGGGCTGCCAACCTTAAGGTCTTTTATTTCATAGAGATCGAGATCATTAAGGATTTTTTCAACCTCTTCCCTGATCCTTGCCTCCCCGAGATTGTCAAGGCACATCCGGGCATTAAAGTACAGGTTCTGGAACACTGTAAGCTCCTCATAAAGCAGGTCATCCTGAGGCACAAAACCGATAACCCCTTTCAGGTGCTCCCTTCCTTCGGAGGAATGGAGATCGTACCCGTTTATAATCACTTTTCCGGTGTCAGGCTTGAAAATTCCACTCAGTACGTTGAGCAGTGTAGACTTGCCGACTCCGCTTCCTCCCATGATCCCCACCAGCTTCCCCGATTCTTCATGGAAGGTAAGGTCTTGTATCCCGTTTTCACGGTCACTGAACCTGAGGCTTATATCCCTTGCATCAAGCGAAACCCTGAGCTTGAAGGCTGCCCCTGTAAAAATTTCAGCAACATCATTGTAATAGATTGGATTTACTGACGCGCCCCTGATGGATGATCCGTGATCGAATACATACGTCTGTTCAGGGTGAATATTTTG
>JAFGXK010000007.1 GCA_016936695.1 Bacteroidales bacterium
GACCGAAGACCGGAGACCGAAGACCGGAGACCGAAGACGGAAGACCGAAGACCGAAGACGGAAGACTGAAGACCGAAGAAAAAGACGCAAGGCAGCCAGTTGGCTGGCACCGAGCCCTGAGTCCTGAGCCACCTGCCGCACGACCGCAAGACCGCAAGACCGCAAGACCGCAAGACCGCAAGACCGCAAGACCGCAAGACCGCAAGACTTTTTTTTGCTATTTCCAATTTTCCTTCTACCTTTGTCGCCACAAATCAAATATTCCTTCCATTTAAGGCTGTTTGATTTTTATTAAGAAGGGCGGAGAGATTAGGCTCTGTGAAACCCTGGCAACCAATCCCGGCCAATCGGGAGAAAGGTGCCAAAACCTAATCCCGGAATAACGGGAGATGATAAAAATGAACACGATGAAAATGAAACTTTTTTTTCAGATCCGTCCAAACCATCAAAAGAAGCTCATGCCTATGGGCATGGGGCGGTAAATGCAGGCCGAATCGATCAGGTATTTGCTGGTTACGGTACGCGGTACGAGGTACGCGGTACGCGGCAATCCGCATACCGCATACCGCGCACCGCATACCGCACACCGATAAACAATAAACGATAAACAATAAACTCTTCATAATGGAAAATCTCAAATTCGAAACTCTCCAGGTCCACGCAGGCCATACCCCCGACAGCGATACCCTGTCGCGGGCTGTGCCGCTGTACCAGACTTCATCATACGTATTCCGCGACGCCGCACATGCCGCCCGTCTCTTCGACCTTGCCGAGGAAGGTAATATCTATACAAGAATAAACAACCCTACCACCGATGTTTTCGAGAAGAGAGTTGCAGCCCTCGAGGGCGGATTGGCATCACTTGCGGTGTCATCAGGTCATGCCGCCCAGTTCATCACCCTCACTACCCTGATGAGAAAAGGCGATAACTTCATTAGCTCTCCCTTTCTCTACGGCGGAACCTTTAACCAGTTCAAGGTGACTCTCCCCGGTTTCGGGATAGAGGCAAGATTCGCCCCTGACCTGGAAGCGGAGTCGTTCGGAAAACTGATAGACGACAATACCAAAGCCATCTACGTCGAGACCATCGGAAACCCGGGATTCAACATCCCCGACTTCGAAGCTTTTGCATTGCTTGCCGGCAGGTACGGCATCCCGCTTATCGTCGACAATACATTCGGGGCATGCGGTTACCTCTGCAGACCTATCGACTACGGTGCCAATATTGTCACTCAATCGGCCACCAAATGGATCGGCGGTCATGGCACAAGCATCGGCGGCGTGATAACTGATGCCGGAAACTTCAACTGGAATAACGGCCGATTCCCGGTCTTTACCGAACCATCAGAAGGATATCACGGCTTCGTATTCGGAGAGAAATTCTCTTCCGCTTCACCTTCAGGCAATATCGCTTTTATTGTGAAAGCCAGGGTCGAGGGACTGAGGGATATCGGTCCTTCAATAAGTCCGTTCAATTCCTTCCTGCTTCTGCAGGGTCTCGAAACACTGTCGCTCAGGATGGAACGCATTATTCAGAACACCCTGGCACTGGCTGAATGGCTTCAGTCGCATCCGCTGGTGGCTAATGTAAATTATCCGGGTCTCCCCGGAAATCCGTATCACGAACTGGCAACCAGGTACCTTACGAAAGGGGCAGGAGGTGTCCTGAGCTTCATCCTGAAGATTGACAAGGATAAAGCTGCCGCACTGGTGAATCATCTTCAGCTTGTGAGCCATCTGGCTAACGTGGGCGATGCAAAAACACTGATCATCCAGCCGTCAACAACTACACACGCCCAGCTTTCAGCAGATGAACAGCTGGCTGCAGGTATCGATCCCGGTCTCTTCAGAGTCTCAGTGGGAATCGAGCATATAGATGATATTATAAATGATTTTAAACAGGCATTCAACAAGATAGTATGACAAGAGAAAAACTCAGAATAGGATTGTTCGGGTACGGATGCGTCGGACAGGGACTCCACGACGTACTGAACAGCAGCCGCGGCTTCAGGGCCGATATAGTAAGGATCTGCGTGAAAGACCGCAAAAAGAAGAGAAGGATTCCGATGTCAAACTTCACCTTCGACAAGAACGATATCCTCAACGATCCGTCGATCAACCTTGTTGTTGAGCTCATTGATGATGCAGATGAGGCCTTCAGCATAGTGACCACGGCAATGAAGAAGGGAAAGAATGTTGTTACTGCCAACAAGGTGATGGTGGCAAAGCATTTCAGGGAACTGGTCGACCTGCAAACGAAATATAAAGTATCGCTTCTCTATGAAGCCTCGGCCGGAGCCAGCATTCCGATAATCCGTAATCTCGAGGAGTATTACGACAATGAGCTCCTCTATTCATTGCGCGGGATTCTGAACGGAACAACCAATTACGTGCTTACCAAGATGCACAACGAGGGGATACCCTATGACGTTGTTCTTAAGGAAGCTCAGGAAAAGGGTTTTGCCGAATCGGACCCCACACTCGACGTCGACGGCTGGGATGCAAAGTACAAGCTTTGTATTATAACGGGACATGCATACGGACTCTTTCTGAATCCGGATGAGGTTTTCCATTACGGCATAAGAAAGATCTCGACTTTCGATATCCGGCACGCTAAGGAGAAAGGGTTCAAGATTAAACTGGTTCCCTATGTAGGCAAGACAAACGACAGCACAATTACCAGCTTTGTCCTTCCGCGCTTCATATCGCCCGACAAGTACCTGTACAACGTTGATAATGAGTACAACGGCGTGATAACCGAAGCAGCCTTTGCCGACAAACAGTTCTTCAGCGGAAAGGGAGCAGGCGGTCATGCCACCGGAAGTGCCGTGCTTTCTGATATTTCGGCAAATTCCTATGGATATAGGTATGAGTACAAGAAATACCAGCAGGGAACGGTCACAAACTACACCCGTAATCATGAAATAGAGATATATCTAAGGTATAAGAGCGAAAAGGACAGGAAATTGTTTGCATTAAAGGATGTCTCGGAATACTTTAGCAGCAAATTATACAAATACGTGATCGGCATCGTCAACCTCGAAACCCTCTACACCCTCCGGGAACAATTACCCGGGATGGATGTTTTTATAGTAAACACGGGAAGAAAGGTTGAGCACTGAAGATTATATAAGCAAAATATGTATTTGTAGCTTCTTAAGGCCCCCTTTAGGGGGTTTGGGGGTAAACGTTTCAGGCAGATTTATCCCCGTGGATTGAAACAAAGAAATAATTCATAACAACAATGAAACACTCACCCGAAACCCTCATCAATCAACGCATCCTCATCCTCGACGGAGCCATGGGGACGATGATCCAGAAGTACAAGCTTCAGGAGGCCGATTACCGGGGTGAAAAATTCAGGGATCATCCGCTGCCGCTGAAAGGGAACAATGACATCCTTTCAATAACGAAGCCTGATGTTATCCTGGAGATTCACAGGGGTTATCTTGAAGCAGGTGCCGACCTGATCACCACGAATACCTTCAATTCAAACAGGATATCGATGGCCGACTACGGCATGGAGGATCAGGTTTATGATATGAATTTCTATTCTGCGAAGCTTGCTGAAAAGGCTATTACTGATTTTGAAAATTCAGAGAAGCCTGAAAACCACTTTATTGTCGGAACCCTCGGACCAACGAACCGCACGGCGTCGATGTCGTCGGATGTGAATGATCCTGGTGCCAGACTGGTCAGTTTTGACCAGCTTGCCGAAGCCTACGGGGAACAGGCAGCAGGTCTTATCGACGGAGGGGCACATATCCTGATGATCGAGACGATTTTTGATGTACTGAACTGCAAGGCAGCCCTGTATGCAATTGAAACAATCTTCGAAGAGAGGGGAATCCGCCTTCCGGTGATGGTTTCGGGAACTATAACCGACGCAAGCGGAAGAACCCTTACCGGCCAGACTCTCGAGGCCTTCCTGGTGTCGGTGTCCCACTTCCCGCTCTTCAGCGTCGGACTGAACTGTGCGCTGGGTGCTGAGCAGCTAAGACCTTATATTCAGGAATTGTCGGCTCTTACGGATTTTAATGTATCGGCTCATCCCAATGCCGGTCTGCCCAACCAGTTTGGAGAATACGATCAGTCGGCCTCTTTCATGGCTTCTGTCGCTGAGGAGTTCATGAAGGAAGGCTGGGTGAACATTATAGGAGGATGCTGCGGTACCACTCCGGAACATATCAGGCAGATAGCTGAAAAGGCAAGACTGTATCAGCCCAGAAAGAAGCCTGAAATTACACGATATACAAGGCTCAGCGGACTTGAGGCGCTTAAAATAACACCTCAGACAAACTTCGTCAATATAGGCGAACGGACCAATGTGTCGGGATCAATTAAGTTTGCACGGCTCATCAGGGAAGAGAAGTATGATGAAGCTCTCGCCGTTGCCCGGAACCAGGTTGAGGGCGGCGCTCAGATAATAGATATCTGCATGGATGAGGCCATGCTCGATTCTGAGAAGGCAATGGTGAAATTCGTGAACCTGGTGATGTCGGAACCCGACATTGCCAAGCTTCCCCTGATGATCGATTCGTCGAAATGGAGCGTAATAGAATCAGCTCTGAAATGCATTCAGGGGAAATCGGTAGTTAATTCGATAAGCCTTAAGGAAGGAGAGGAGGTGTTCCTCGAACACGCCCGTCTTATTAGAAAATACGGGGCAGCGGCTGTTGTTATGCTGTTCGACGAAAAGGGCCAGGCCGATACTTATGAGAAGAGGATCGCAGTGGCCCGGCGATCGTACGACATCCTGACTGAAAAGATCGGTTTCCCGCCCGAGGATATAATCTTCGATCCCAATGTGCTTGCGGTGGCAACCGGCATCGAGGAGCATAATAATTATGCGGTCAATTTCATTAAGGCCACTGAATGGATAAAGCATAATCTCCCGTACTGCAAGGTCAGCGGAGGCATAAGCAACCTGTCATTCTCATTCAGGGGCAACGACAGGGTCCGCGAGGCAATGCACTCGGTGTTTCTTTATCATGCCATAAAGGCTGGTCTTGATATGGCAATAGTAAATCCGGGAATGCTCCAGGTATACACCGAAATAGAGCCCGGTCTGCTTCAGCTTGCCGAGGATGTGGTGCTGAACCGCCGGAAGGATGCTACCGAACGTCTGGTGAAGTACGCCGAGAGCCTTAAAAGCGAGGGGAAAAAAGAAGAGAAGGCGGATGAATGGCGGTCGCGTCCTGTCCTCGACAGGATAAGGCATTCGCTTAAACGCGGACTCGATGAGTTCATCGAAGCTGATATAGAGGAAGCAAGGCCGTTGTTCAGAAGGTCAATCGATATAATAGAAGGACCCCTGATGGACGGCATGAATGAGGTTGGCGATCTTTTCGGATCAGGCAAGATGTTCCTTCCCCAGGTGGTGAAGAGCGCCAGGGTGATGAAAAAGGCAGTAGCCGTTCTTTCACCCTATATCGAACTTGAAAGCGAAGGGGAAGAAAAAAAGAGTGCCGGAAAAATTCTCCTGGCAACAGTTAAGGGTGATGTGCACGACATCGGAAAGAACATTGTTGGTGTTGTCCTGTCCTGCAATAACTACCAGGTTGTCGATCTTGGCGTTATGGTGCCGGCCGACAAAATAATCGATGCCGCGATAAACGAAAAAGCGGATGTTATAGGGCTCAGCGGACTCATCACTCCCTCGCTCGAGGAGATGGTCCATGTGGCTTCTGAGATGGAAAGAAGAAATGTCGGCCTGCCCCTGCTTATAGGCGGTGCAACCACATCGGAGATACATGCGGCGGTAAAGATAGCCCCTTCTTATTCCTTATCAGTGATCCACGTTAAGGATGCTTCCAAGGCTGCCGGAGTAATGTCGTCCCTGCTTCAGGATGATAATTCTGCTTATGTCGGTTCGATAAGGAAAAAATATAAGCAGATGCTCGTTGATCACAATTCAAGGAAATCTGAAAAGAAGCTCCTTTCTCTCCGGGAAGCCCGGAGCAACCGGCTTGTAACCGAATGGCGTCAGGAAGAGATATCAGAACCGGCCGAAAAGGGGATCAGTGTTTTTAAAGAATTTGATCTGGATGTCCTTTCTAAATACATCGACTGGACTTTCTTCTTCTTCGCCTGGAAGATCTCTGGTAAATTCCCTGCGATATTCGATGATCCGGTAAAGGGAGAGGAAGCAAGGAAGCTGTATGATGATGCGAAACATTATCTGAAGGAGATCATCGATAAAAAACTGCTGAAAGCAAATGGTGTGCTCGGACTGTTCCCGGCAGTCTCATCAGGCGATGATGTTCTTATCCTTGATGACTCAGACAGCATGACTGTGAAGAAGATGTTCGCCTTTCTCCGTAACCAGGAGCAGAAGGAAAAGGGTGTTCCGAATCTTTGTCTGGCAGACTATATTGCGCCGGAGTCATCCGGCCTCACCGACTGGATCGGAGCATTTGTAGTTACTGCTGCTCTCGATGATGAAGCCATGCTCAGCTACAAAAATGATGATTATGCAACCATAATGATCAGAATTCTGAGTGACCGGATTGCCGAGGCGGCTGCTGAATATCTCCACGAACGTGTGAGGAAAGAGCACTGGGGTTTTGCGGCAGGGGAGGATCTGACACTTGACGACCTCCTTAAGATCCGCTACAGGGGTATCAGGCCGGCACCCGGTTACCCTGCATGTCCCGATCATACAGAAAAACGCATTATATTTGACCTCCTTGATGCGGAAAGGAACACCGGGGCCCGGCTGACTGAGAATTTTGCAATGATACCTCCGGCTGCCGTAAGCGGTTACATCTTCGCACACCCTCTTTCTTCGTACTTCAACGTGGGTAAGATAGGTGAAGATCAGCTCAGGGATTATGCATCACGGAAGAACATGACTGTTGAGGAGGCTGCCAGGTGGCTTGCCCCTAATTTATAAGAGGTTTGTATGAGTGTTATTGAAAAGATCCGAAGCGCAAAAGGTACATTATTCACTTTTGAACTGCTTCCGCCCCTGAAAGGGCACAGCATTGAGAGGGTTTATGCCACAATCGACCGGCTGATGGAATTCAGTCCGGCCTATATAAACTTCACTTCCCACCGTAATGAGACAGTGTACCGTGAGCGTACCGACGGACTGCTGGAGAAAAGGGTGGTGAGGAAGCGCCCGGGAACATTCGCCCTCGCGGCGGCGGTGAAATATAAGTACAATATCCCGGTGGTTCCTCATGTACTTTGCGGCGGTTTTACAAAGGAAGAGACTGAGAACGTGCTTATAGAGATGAACTTCCTCGGGATAGATGACGTTCTTGCGCTCAGGGGCGATCCGCAGAAAGGAAGCCGCAGTTTTATTCCTGAAGAGGAGGGACACTCACAGACCTGGGAGCTGGTACAGCAGATTGTTGATATGAACAACGGGAAGTATCTCGAGGATTCACTTCAGGATACGGCGCCTGCATCTTTCTGCATCGGCGTGGCCGGTTACCCCGAGAAGCACTTTGAAGCCCCCAACAGGCAGGTTGACCTTGAGAATCTAAAGCTCAAGGTAGAAACGGGAGCAAGTTACATAGTGACGCAGATGTTCTTCGATAACAGGAAATTCTACCGGTTCAGGGATGAATGCAGATCGATAGGCATTGATGTGCCAATCATTGCAGGCATTAAGCCCATTTCTGCTCTGAATGACATCAACCTTCTTCCCCAGACTTTTCATATTGACATGCCGAATGAACTGGTGGCAGCTCTGAGAAAGTGCAAGACCGACAATGAAGCCCGTGAGGTGGGGATCGAATGGGCTGTACAGCAGTCAAAGGAGCTTATCGCCGAAGGCGTTCCGGGGATCCACTACTACACCCTTGGCCGGTCGGACAATGTAGCACGGATAGTGAAAGCGGCGTTTTAACGACACCTGGGGTGTCGACTTCAAGTAGCCCGGGTGTCGCCCCGGGTATGGGGCAACATACAAAAAGTCAACCCCGGAGCGGGTTGACATCCAATTCTTTAATGAATTTGTATGTTTAATTCCGTAATTTTATGACTGACGGCCGCCCCTCCGGGGCCGGACTGGTATTTTTCCTGACTTTTGACAATTATTGTGTCAGGTATGTATTCAGGCTCATTTTATAATAACCTGATCGAGTCAGTGATGACGGCAGGAATGGCGGAACTGATTGTATTCCTGTAAGCCAATATCGCCGATTCTTAAACATTTCATCATTTTTTAAATCATTTTAATCTCAATATGGTGTCTAATA
>JAFGXK010000071.1 GCA_016936695.1 Bacteroidales bacterium
ATAAAAACCCAGAAACCATTGCGTCAAGCTTCTTGGGTCAGGATCTGAGTCCGGAACGTCGTGTAAAAGTCAGAAAGTCAGGAAATAGTCTACACGAAAAGAACCTTAAACAATATTTCAGACCTGATGTTTGTGCACGCTTTTCCTTTCCAGCAGCTCGTTAAGCCAGGTGTAGATGACGGGGAAGACTTCTCCGACATACCCCCGTTTCGGAATCATGAAAAGATATGCCTGATCCTTTTCAGGAACAACGGCGACATGCCTCAGGTATCCGGGCGCGGTCAGCCGGTTTTTCAGATTGAGCAAATCCTGTTTGATTTCCTCATTTTCATAATAAAGCAGGAATTCCTTATCTCCCCAGCGCATTTCTTCCAGTTGCATTTTGTCCTCATTGGTGATTTTAGGACCCCGGAACTTTGAGTAGCTTTTCTCAATGAGATGCCCCTCGCTTACAAGTCCCATAGCCTTCTTACCGAAAAACATAACCAGGAAAAACCTGTCGAAACGGAATGTCAGTAGAGAGATGGGCAGGTAAAGAAGCGACTGCCTGGGCAGAAGCGTAATGGTGGCATCGACGCGCCTCACCAGAAGGTTCTTTTTCGGAACGAGGTTTGCATGATATCCCGTCTGGCCACCGATGGTGGTGAAGTTCTGATCTTTCGGTTTTACCGTATCTATGAGGGCATGAAAAGCCGACAGATGAATCCGCTTATTCGCCCTCCGTCCCCAGCTGTACCCCAAAGTTAATAATATTGTAAAGGCTATAAAAAGATAAAAAACAGGCTGTTGAGCTACTATTTCATTCGGCATGTGTCTTACTCCTTGTGAATACGCCTGTTAAGTCCTTATCCATAATATAACATGCCGGTTCGGTATGATCTATCAGTGGAACCCTCTCAATCCGGAGACGGGGATACTTCTTCAGCATCGCGTCTTCCACTCTGCGGGCTGCGTCGCTTTCGGGATCCGCAAGTTTATTGTGAAAAATGGTATCAATCGGCAGCTGAAGCTCATGAATCCCGTCTAGCAACCGCTCCGACTCACGCAGAGAAAGGTAATCGGGATTGAACACTACGCAGATCCTGTTATCTTCTCCCTGGATATGAGTTTCCACTCCTTTATAACGATCACGCATCACGTAGAGTTTTTTTATCACATTGTCATCCGATTCTTTATAGGCCAATTTATGCCCTTCCTCGGAGTACTTTCCCTTCAGCTTATGTATGGTATAGCGCTTTTCAAGAATCTCTCTGCGTATCCGTATAAGACGGTCAATCCATGCAACCGTAATACGCGGCAGAGCCAGAATCCGGAGAGTCAGACCGGTAGGAGGCGTATCAAAAACAATGAAATCAAAATTATGTTCTTCCTCTTCGAGAATTTTCTGCATCGAGGTCAGCGCAGCGAACTCCTCGACACCAGGAGAATATTTCAGGATATCGAAATAACTGTCCATATTGAAAGCGGTAAGGTAGCTGTATACTTCCTGAAGGATGGACATATTGGCTTTCATATATTCAGCAGCCGATTTTTCCAGATCCATCTCCTGAAGATATAAATTCGTCTTTCCAAACTGTTTTTTTCTGTGTCCCAGTTTAACGTGATAAATATCACCGAGGTTATGGGCAGGGTCGAAAGAGACAGCCAGTACCCGGAGGCCAATCTCCGCCAGCTGCCAGGCAACAGCAGATGAAAGAGTGGATTTACCTACACCCCCCTTCCCAGTGAAGAAAATAGTTTTCATGGGCAAGCATCTCCATCTCGCATGTTTTCAGTCTATGTCAAGGATACTGGTCAAATCTGCCAGAGAGTCGAAGCCGTTTTTCGCCCTCTCGTTCAGCACTTTCATCTCGTATTCTACATGAGGAAGGAGCTCCGCCGCAATAAAAGACGGCGGCGACGGGACTCCTGTGAAGGAGCCCATCAGGAGAAGCATAAAGAGATTTTCCAGTTCCTTCTGTTCAAAGGCGGTCATCTCCGTTACTTTGTCCCGATGGGACTGATCCATGACGGAAAAGAAAAAACGTACGCGGTTAAACAATCTATGTAACATTCCGGCATCCTTTTCCGTTCGTAGTCCTATGACTCCAGGGGGGTATCCTTCGTTTTGAAGAAGTCGATTATGAAAATGAAATTCATAATCAGCATTATTATTTCAATCACGAGTACCGTTATTCCCGTTACAGGACTGGACTTGATGGTGCCGGGCAACACAACTGCGGAGAACCAGATAATAGCGGCCGTAACCGTGATCCACAGAATGTAAGCCGGTATTAGTACCATATTGGCCTTCGTTTTAAGACGTTTCGTTACCCAGGCTGCTGCCGTCAGCAGCGATATCGAAGCGATCAGCTGGTTGGCGGAACCGAAAGACGGCCACAGGATACTGAAGCTTCCGCTCCATGCCAGAGCAATACCGATTATAGCCGGTATCGTAGAGGCAATCCATCGGTTGGTCAGGAATGTATAGGCCCCCTCATTCGTATCTTTAAAGGGCAGACACAGTTCGGAGATTGTATAGCGCCCCAGACGATTGGTAGTATCGAGAGTGGTCATTGCAAACGATGCAACCCACATACCCGCGATAACCTTTACAATCTCGGTCGGCAGGAATTTCAGCCAGGTATCGGCAACCATCGCAGCATAGGAATTGGTAAAGGTGCCCGCGGCGCCCAGACTGCTGTTCATGGCTCCTGCGTAAACAGCGCCCCAGTTTGCAGCGGTAAGGTCCTTGCCGGCACCCTGAATAAGGGCCATCCCGTAACCTGCTACCGAAATAATCACGATGGTCGACAGAAAACCCTCTGTCAACATCGAACCGTACCCGACGATCAGTCCGTGGGACTCCTTCTCAAGCTGTTTGGAAGAAGTACCCGAACCGACGAGGGCATGAAAACCTGAAAGAGATCCGCATGCAATGATCAGCGGAATAACCGGCCAGAACGGCGAAGGCTTGCCGCCGGAGACAATCGGCGCAAACGATGTGAACGCTGGTGCGGTAAACCCGCCGAAGCTGAAGACAGCGGCAATCGCGCCTATAATCAGTCCGATGTAGAGAAGCCAGGAATTAAGATAATCACGGGGTTGCAGCAATACATTCACAGGAATGGCTGAGGCGATAATGATATAGAAGAACATGACAATCAACCATAGATTTCCGGATGCAGTAATCGGGAACAGATATCCGCCGATAATTGCTCCAACCAGCATTATTATCCCGATAATGGTAGCCAGCACAAAGTTCATCTTGACCCTGTACATCAGCACTCCTAGAATCAGGGCAGCAACCAGCTTCAGGAGATATGCGCTCGGCACAGCTCCGTCTCCAACGAACATTCCTTTGAGGACGGCCCCGAAGGCTCCGATGATCAGAATCAGCAGGAAGAACACAAGCCAATAAAAGGTGGTTCCTGTACGTTTGGTAATTACATCTGAGGCAACAAACTGTACGGATCGTCCATCATAGCGAACGGAAGCCATAAGGGAGAGATAATCATGAACGGCGCCGATAAATATATTACCGAACCAGACCCACGCCAGAGCCGGCACCCACCCCCAGGCCATTGCCAGAACCGGTCCTACGATAGGTGCAGCACCAGCAATGGAAGCAAAGTGATGTCCGAACAGTATCGGGGCTTTGGCAGGAACATAGTCGACCCCATCATACATGGTTTTTGATGGGGCATCATTTTCATCTGATGCTTTAACCACGTCACGTTCAAGCTTTTTGCCATAGATAATATACAACAGCACGTATACTGCAATACCTAAGACAACAATAATAGTAGTCATGTGGTAACCTCCAGAAATTAAGTTATAGTTTCATTAAATTACTATCTTTATTGTTAGTCAAGGATTATTTTACTCTACTATTATTTCATCAAGGATTATTTCTTAAGGACTGTACATATGATAGAGCCTGTCCCATTTCAGTGGAAAATAGCGGCGCTTCCGACTATCGTGTGGAGAAGGGGAAAAATCAAGCGTACCCAGATGAAACAGGATAGCCGTATTGAACCTCTCCCGATTACGAAAATCACAAGCAATTTTCTTAATACGCTGAATACGTGTGTTCTTAGCTTCAAACATATTGTTGTTCACCTTCAATCGTATCGCATTCAGTATTACCCAAAGATAATTACGTACCGTATTGCCAACCTGTATCATGGGTTGCAGCCTGCAGCGGCTGATCCAGCCCAACAGCTCCTGCCATCTCTTCTTTGCTGCGCCCATGTACGTAAAATTCCAGAGCATTGAAGCAGCTTCCTTCATCCTCCAGGCACGTGCCGTCTTCAGGTTCAGTTTTTAAGACTCATACACTGCCTTCTCCTACTCGAACGGTTATCAGTGCGATCAGAGTTCCTCAGCCAATGATGCTTGCGTCTGCTCAAAGAGCAACCCCCAGCCAGTTCTCGGTGTTCCCGAACCCTCACGGTATCCATCGCTTTCAAGGAATGAAATCCGTGTCCTGGGATCATACTGAGAGGTAATAATTGTGGATGTGCCGAGTTTGTCACGATTCTTGATCAGAGAGAACGGTTTAGCACGCTTTTTCTCAAAACGATCATGAACCCTCTAGCGGTCACCGGCATCCTTGAGACCACGTTTGCAAGACCAGGTCAGATGAACTTTTACCGGGATCTCTACAGTTTTGTACGTCCTCGGTCTGCCACCACGGTGATCTCATCCAGATGATAGATTTGCATGAGTGTGTGAACAGGTTCTACGAGGCTAGTCGGGTTCATGGTAGTGCCGGGGAACCACAATTGGTCATCGCCTATGACGAGGACGATTGCATGCCGGTCAGATCATGGCATCCTTCAGACAATGGATGGACCATCCTGCTCACCGAAGAAGGTCACCAGGATTGGTAACCACCTTTTTCATACTGATAGCCAAGAAAAATC
>JAFGXK010000072.1 GCA_016936695.1 Bacteroidales bacterium
GCAATGGCTTACCAGGCTGCCCTTGAAAAGTCGAGTGATGAAACTGAAAAGCTTGCTAAAACAAGGGAACTATTCATGGCGAACATCACCCATGAGATCAGGACGCCGTTAACTGCCATCTCGGGATTCACCGAACAGCTTCTCCACAACAGCCGGGACAGTGAAACTTCAAAATCGCTTAATATAATAAGATCGTCTTCCGACCATCTCCTGAGGATTATTGATGACATACTGGATTTTTCAAAACTGAAAAGCGACAAGCTGACACTCGAAAAGGTCCATTTCAGGATCGCAAACGTGCTTGAAGAGGTTCATGAGATGCTTGCTCAAAAAGCCGCCCGGAACAATACCAGGCTGAGCCATTCTCTCGATCCGGATACTCCTCCGGTTCTAATCGGCGATCCATACCGCCTTAAACAGATATTGCTGAACCTGACCGGAAATTCCATAAAATTCACAAGTAACGGTGAGGTGTCAATCCGGGTATCACCTTCTTCCAAGACTCAGGAAGAAACTGAATTATTAATCACCGTCGCCGATACAGGCATTGGCATCGATGAATCAAAGCTTGGAGTCATATTTGACGACTTCATGCAGGCAGAGATGAACACAACCCGCAAATACGGGGGAACAGGACTGGGTTTATCTATAGTTAAGAGCCTTATCAGGCTGCATGAGGGAAATATCGAGGTTAAAAGCAAAATGAATGAAGGTACGACAATAGTGTGCCGGATAACCTATCGTGTCGGAGACAAAAAACAGGTTAAGACCGTTCATGACCTTCCTTTGCCTGTCCCGAAAGAAATCGCAGGCAAAAAAATACTTGTGGTGGATGATGAAGAATACAACCGCCTTCTCTTCAGTAAGATACTTCAGGGATGGAAGGCAGATTTCAGACTGGCGGAGAACGGCATGACTGCCCTTGAGATTCTGAAGTCCGAAAAATTTGATCTCGTTTTCATGGATATGCGGATGCCGGGAATTGACGGACTCAAAACCACCAGGTTCATAAGGGAGGAAATGAAGATAAGCGAAAATGAAATGCCTGTTATATTCATTTCCGCGGCTCCGGGCAACGAGGAGGTGGAAAAATACAGGCAGGCCGGGATAAACGCCTTTCTGCCAAAACCTTTTTCCGAAAAGATGCTTCTGTCGGCAATCATGGAAGCCACAGACCTGAGTATTGAAACCGGATCCGCGGGAATTGAAGATGCTGTAAGGGAAATACCTGAAGAAAAAGGCAGCATTGATCTCCGGAACCTTTATCATCTGTCGGGCGGCAACATAATTTTTGTGAAGCAGATGCTTGAAACATTTATCTCAACAACAGCCACAGGGTTGAATGAAATGGCCGAGGCGGCCGAAAAAGCCGAATGGGAAAAAACAGCGGATATTTCTCACAAAATTCAGCCGCCCTGCAGGCATATCGGGGCAATTACACTCTCTGAACTCCTGTCAAACATAGAGAGATCCATCCGTAAGGAAGGAAAAACGGATCAGATAAAAGAACTCACAAAGAACGCCATCAGGGAATTCGGAATTATCAGGCTGCTCGTCGAAGAAGAAATCGTAAAAACAAGCTGAACTGAAAATAATCCGTCCGGATTTTTTTAACTTGCGGGTGCAGCCTGAAAAGTCTGCAATAATTTTGAAACTGACACCAAATGGCCGAAAAACCCGTCAGGATATTTGTGGTTGAAGACAATGAATGGTATAACAAGCTGCTTGTTTATACTCTTTCGCTGAATCCCGATTATGAAGTGAAAAGCTTCCTCAATGCCCGTGATTTCCTGGCTAACCTCGGTGAAGCTCCCGATATAGTCACCCTCGATTACAGGCTCCCCGATCTGTCGGGCCTCGAAGTCCTTAAAAGAATCAGGCAGGAAAATGAAAATATCCGAGTCATCCTTATCTCCGAGCAGGAAGATATAGAAATGGTAGTAACCCTGCTCAGAATGGGAGCTTACGATTACATAACCAAGTCGAACGATATCAAGGAACGTCTTCTTAACACCATTCAGAACCTGACCAGGGATATTCATCTGAAAAACGAGATTTCCACTCTCCGGAAGGAGGTTCAGAAAAAATATTCCTACAGCAACACTATCCTGGGCGAGAGCTCTGCAATAAAGAATATCCATGATCTGATCGGAAAGGCTATCGAGACAAATATTACTGTAATCATCTCAGGCGAGACTGGCACAGGCAAGGAACTGGTTGCCAAGGCAATACATTACAATTCGAAGCGCCGCGAAAAACCTTTTGTTGCAGTGAATGTTCCGGCCATACCCAATGAACTCATCGAAAGTGAGCTTTTCGGTCATGAGAAGGGATCTTTTACCGGAGCCACTGCCCGCCGCATAGGTCGCTTTGAGGAAGCAGACGGAGGTACTCTTTTCCTGGATGAGATAGGGGAAATGGATCCGAATCTGCAGACAAAACTGCTAAGGGTTCTCCAGGAAAAGGAGATCGTGAGGATCGGAAGCAATAAGCCGATCAAAACCGACTGCAGGATTATAACGGCCACAAACAGAAATCTCAGGGAAGAGATCAGGAAAGGAACCTTCAGGGAGGATCTCTATTATCGCTTGCAGGGGCTACCTATTGAGCTCCCCCCTCTGCGCGACCGGTCGAGCGATATCCTCATCCTTGCAAAGCATTTCGCTGAGAATTTCTCAAAAGAAAACGGCATCCCGATGAAACCTTTATCGGAAGGAGCCCGGAAAAACCTGATGAGGTATTCCTTCCCCGGTAACGTCAGGGAACTGAAGTCGCTCGTGGAGCTTGCCCTCACCCTTTCGGTCAATGAAGAGATTACAGAGAAAGACTTTACAATTGATACAGCGGATAATCTTTCAAGTCACGACACTGCCGACCTTACAATGCGTGAACACGAGATGAGGATCCTCAGGGCCACCCTTAAGAAGTACAACCACGACATCCCCCTCACGGCCAAAAAGCTCGATATGGGAATCTCGACTATTTACAGGATGCTGAAGGAAGACAAGGCGTGAGGCGTGAGGTGGGAGGCGTGAGGTTCAGGGTTTTTCATCTGCGTAAATCTGCGCTTTTCTTTGCGTAAATCTGCGAGAACTTCTTCTTTCTTCCGTTTTCCGTTTTCCGTTTTTCCGTCTTCGGTCTTCGGTCTTCGATCTTCGGGCTTCCATCTTCTGTCTTTTTTCTCAAAATGAGAATTTTTGTTCCAAAATGAACAGTACCCTTAATTTCTCTCTTTTGGCATATGGTTGATATTCTTTAGTTTAACAACCCGTGCCAGTTCCGGCCCGTCGTTTGTCTTAGGTAGTGAAACCAAAAAGATCTCAATCGTTAAACCAACATTTTACAAAAATGGAAAACAAGGAATTCAATGACTCAAAAGTAAAGAGTGAAGACATAGCTACATTAAGCAGGCTGGATGAAGTCAGAAGGCAGGGCAGATCAAAAGGAGTGCTTATCACAGCAATAATAAGTCTGGCCATTCTGCTTGGACTCGGTCTGCTTGGCTGGTCCCTTTACAAGAAGGATCACAACACCCAGCTGGCGCTTATGGAAAACCAGAGGGTTACTTTTACCCAGGAGCTCACTCAGCGCGACTCCACCCTCAACGACTGGCTCACCTCGTTTGACGAGATCGAAAAAAATCTCCGCATGATCAAGGAAAAGGAGAAACTGATAACCGTCAACTCGGCTGGAACGGAAGTGTCGGCCGATAAAAGGAACCAGATAATGGAAGATATAAGGAGCATCAATACCCTGCTTGACGAAAACAGGAAGAAGATTGCTGCACTTAACTCACAGCTTAAGAAATCCGGAACCACAATCACCGGTCTCCAGACCAGGATAGCTGAACTTGAGACTTCCATGAAGACTTATGAAAACGACATTGCCCTGCTCAAAGCAACCCTCGACAATAAGAATTTCGAGATCGAGCAGCTCAACGAAACAATGGTGGCTCTCAACGACACCCTCAACATGAAGGCGGAGACAATAAACACCCAGACGTACATGCTGAATCAGGCATTTCTTGTGGCAGGTACATACAAGGACCTGAGGGATAAAGGACTTCTTTCGAAGGAAGGCGGATTTCTCGGAATCGGAAGGAAGGAATCGCTGACAGACAGCTTTACTGACAGCATATTCACCGAGATAAACATCACCGAGCTGAAGAGCATTCCGGTCAACTCGAAGAAAGTGAAGCTTGTCACCGAACATCCCGCTGGTTCATATGAACTGGTAAGGCAGGATGAAGATCAGATCGCCTCGATTGCCATACTGAATCCGGATGAGTTCTGGAAGATATCAAAATACGCAGTAGTAGAATTAGTCAAATAACACCGGTCAGGGGTTAGGTTAGATAGGTTAGGTTAGAAAAAGAAAGGCTGTATCAGGGGATGCAGCCTTTTTTGTCATTTCATCCGGAACTGTAAATATTATTACATTTTTGCTGAACGGATCCGCTTTATTGAAAAATCTCATTTCAATTTCAGCGGATTCAATAAGTCAAGCCTGAATACAAAACGTATCCTTTCTTTAAATGATCCGGTTATTGATTCAATATTATCAGAAACAATCAGGGGAAGGTATATTTCAAAAAAGTTCCATATCCCGGCCTTAATCCCGGCTTCAAAAAAAAGCGGCGACTCCCGGGCTGTTTCAGCACCATGATCATTCAGCAGTATATTCACAAAAGGTTTTAACGGTATCCAGTCTGACTTCCCGGGCAAACTGCTTGTCATAGATAGGGATAAAAGCCAGCGGCTGTACCCCAGGGCATCATTTACGGGAGATACCAGACCTCCTTCCGACAGGTCCATCTGCCTCGACCAGAAACTTGTTGAAAACTTACCGAATCGATCGGGATACAATCCCTGATACAGGTATTGTTCACTGCCGCTCCTACCGCTTGCCGAAAATGAATAAAAAGGATCTGAAGCATCATCTTTCAGCATGGCTCCGGCAAAAAATCTGATTCCGAAACCCTTGTTCCTTCCATAGTAACTTAAGGTATAATTAAAATCGAGTGATGCCTTGTGATACGACCTTCCTGATTCAGATGAAACAAGCAAATTAAACGGATTTATCAAACCGGGTCTTTCCAGATTGTAGCCGATTTGTACGAACGAACGCATCTTTGCGGGGAGCAGTTCCTCAATCTGCCTCAGGTCCGATGCAGCAATCCAGTATCCGGAAACCTTATGAAAAAGAGGATCAATAAGATCATGCGGTCTGAATCCTAGATCAAGTCCGATCTTTGCTCTCCGGTAATTCTGATTACCTGGCGCTCCGAACTGTTCCCCTTCAAGAGTCAGCGATGCAGTCCTTATAAGGTTGTTGTAAGGTTTTATGTTAAATGATATCCTTCCATACCCGGTAAGCCCCTGATTACGGAATGTATAAAAAGGGATGAACAGATATTCAACCGGTTTGGGCAGCAAGGTGCCGTTATTCAGGACCAGACCTGCCATAATACCATCGGAGCTGTTCCAGTCAAAAGCAGGAATATAAACCAGAGATCTTTTATCAGGCTCCTCAATGGTGTACAGGAAGCGAAGTTGAAAAGGATTGGCTTTCGGGAAGAGACCTGATGTCCGGATGTTGTTATCAAGCCTGTTTATTTCTGTCATCTTTTGCTCCAGGTCTATTGTTATTACGGAATTGCCTCCGGATGTGACATCAATCCATTTCTTCCCTTCGAAACCGTCTTCCCGTAATTCTGAAGAAACAGAATCTCCGGTTGTTACCGTTATGATCAGAGGGGCATTCAACTCACCCTTATTCCTGATCAGCAATTTCTGGTCTTTAAAGCGGACTATCTTATAATCGAGCCGTTTGGTTGTTCCCAAATAATCGTCAAAGAACCAATCTGTATCCTCAGTGGTACGTGATTCAAAGGCCGCTCTCAGATCGTCAGGCCGGGGATGCCTGCCCGCCCAGGACCGGTAGTAATCATGCATAATTGTATCAAAGAGGGAATCTCCAAGGTAAGTCCGGAGATAATTGAATCCCTTTGCAGCTTTGTAGTAAACTATGCTGCCATAATTCTCATAACTGTAATCAACAGCTGGCAGGTTAACAGGTTGTTCCATGTTCTTTCCTGCCGGGACCAGCCATTCAATCTCCTGCATTCTTTGCACGGGGATTTCATCAATCCTGAAAAACCGGGCAAGTTTCTGGTTTTTGAATCCGATTTCCCAAAGTTTTTTGCCGGGATATCTCTCTTCCATATATCTTGATTCATAGGAAGAGGCAATACTTTCATCCATAAAAGGGTAACGGCGTTCATCAGAACCTATCGCACTGTAAAACCAGTTGTGACTTATCTCATGGGCTAACACCTGATCGAGAAGGTAGGGATCGCCTGCCAGGCCAATAACCGTCAACCCGGGATATTCCATCCCTGCTCCTGAATTCAGGGCACTCTGAACGGCTGTAAAGTTATCGTAGGGATAGGATCCGATCCATTTTGAAAAATATGCGATAGCACTGTTCACATAGGAAATAGCATCCTTCCAGAGATATGCCTCCTGATCCGTGAACATCACCCATGTGGTCACTTCCTTGTCCGGAAGTTTTACTGTCCCCTTTCTGACATTGAACCTCTTATCTGCAAACCATGCAAAATCATGAACATTACCGGCGGTATACCGTAAGGTTTTCATATTTTCCGAGGATGGAGGGTATTCATTGCTTCTGTAATATCCTGTTCTGGTCCATAAGGTATCAGTAGAGTACCTTTCCAGTATTTCTCTCTCCTCTTCATTCTGCAGGTTGCCCGTGGCACCAACGACATAATTGTCGGGCAGGGTTATGCTAACGTCAAAACTGCCGAATTCCGAATAGAACTCAGCCTGATCAAGGTATGGCATCTGGTGCCATCCATCCCTGTCGTATACAGCTGGTTTTGGATACCATTGAGTAATCTGGTATGATTCACCGATATGACCCAGGCGGGAAGTAACTCCTTTGGGGATTTTCACATGGAAGGGAGTTGTTAAAAGCACTGTGTCGCCGGGTCTGAGGGGCTTATTCAGAGTAAGCATGCAAATATCGGGAGTTTCCGGCAACAGGTGCCATTGAACCGGATTGCCGTCTGCTTCGAAATACAACGAATCGATATAGCCTCTTAACTCCGGATCCCTGAACAGCTTTTGCTTCCCCCTCATGCTGAAAACCTGTCTGGCCAATGGTGTATTGTTATCCGAATATGCATTCGGCCAGAGATGAAAATATAAAAATCCAAGTGTGTCGGGAGAATTGTTGATATACTCAACCGACTCGAATCCATTCAGTTCATGCAATCTGTCATTAAGAGTCACACTGATTTCATAATTTACGGCCTGCTGAAAATAATCCTGAGATGAAGCATCCGGGAAAGGCAGGAGTATTACCAGGAATAAGAGGACAAACTGCCTTAAATTATAGCCTGATACTTGTTTTTGCATGACTGCCCGGTCTGAATTTTTCACCCTATTCTGTTCGAGAGTACGAAGATAAGGTAAAACTATGTATGGTCAAGGTCATCATTATCAAATCTGTAAATGATGTAACTTTAAAAATAATTGTGTATTTTTGTTACTATGGCTAACCGGAAAAAACATTTGTCCCTTTGAAGCTTCACATTAAAAATATGGTTTGCCAGAGGTGCCAGAATGCAGTTAAATATGAGCTGGAGAAACTCGGTTTACATCATACCAGGGTGGAACTGGGTGAGACTGAAATCATGGAGGAATTGTCAACAGAGCAATGGGATGTTCTGAGCAATTCCATGAAAGAAATCGGGCTTGAATTACTGGATGATAAAAAGAACATTATGGTTGAGAGAATAAAAACTCTTATCATTCAACTGGTACACTATAATGATGAACAAATCAAAACAAACCTTTCCGATTACCTTGCTGAAAAACTAAATCACAATTACACATATCTTTCGAATCTTTTCTCCGAAGTCAAAGGGACAACAATTGAGAAATTTTACCTGTCGAACAGAA
>JAFGXK010000073.1 GCA_016936695.1 Bacteroidales bacterium
TGCCGGTAAAAAAGGTGCACGACCGTAGCCTGGAAGTTCTGCTTAAAGAAGCCCTTGATCTCGCACAAAATTCCGATGTGGTAATCGCAGCCCTGGGCGAAAATGCAAATATGAACGGAGAAGGCGCATCGCGCTCAATCCCTGACATTCCGGAGCCACAGGCCAAACTCCTCAAAGCGCTTGTTGCCACCGGCAAACCTGTTGTACTTGTGATTTTTACCGGACGTCCGCTTATTCTCAGCTGGGAGGATGCAAATGTTCCTGCAATTCTGAATGCCTGGTTCCCGGGTTCGGAAGCCGGAACATCAATCGCCGGGATACTTTTCGGGGACGTTAATCCGAGCGGAAAGCTGACAACCACTTTCCCGCGTAATGCAGGTCAGATACCGCTCTTTTACAACCATAAGAACACAGGCCGCCCCCACGGGGATGATGAACTTTATTCCCGATTCAGAAGCAATTATCTCGATGTTTTAAATTCTCCGCTCTATCCTTTCGGGTACGGATTAAGCTATACCAGCTTTGATTACGGAGATATAAAGTTATCCTCTACGGAGATTGCAATGAACGGTAAAGTGACTGCCTCTGTCACAGTAACAAACTCGGGACCCAGGGATGGGAAGGAAATTGTTCAGCTTTATATCCGTGATGTATACAGCACATCAACCCGCCCTGTTAAGGAGTTAAAGACTTTTCAAAAGATAATGCTGAAAGCTGGCGAAAGCAGGGAAGTCACCTTCGAGCTCACGACGGAGGATCTTAAATACTATAATCATGACCTGTCTTATGTATGCGAACCCGGCGATTTTGAAATTATGATCGGGCCGAACAGCAGGGACGTTAAGGCGGTAAAACTGTCACTAAAATAGGTCGTGCATGTCTTGGGGTCTTGCAGTCTTGCGGTCTTGCAGTCTTGCGGTCTTGCAGTCTTGCGGTCTTGCGGTATTGAAGGTCTTGCAGGTCTTGCAGGTCCGGTTTTTGACTTGCACGACTTGCAAGACTTCTTCGGTCTTCCGTCTTCGGTCTTCCGTCTACTTCTTCAGATCAAAACAGAACACCAGATCATGGTCCCTCAGGTAGAGTTTCCCGTTGGAGACAACCGGATGGGTCCATACTCTTTTGTCCATGGAGAGAACGGTGGATCGCCGGGGGATTTCCATACGGCCGAATTCCTTCCAGCCGTCAGGGGATGCCAGGGCAACGGTAAGTGAACCAGTCCTTTCGTCGAGGCAGAGAAGCCTGCCATCTACGCTTAAAACAGCACCTTTTCCGGGTTCAGCCACCTTATGGGTCCATACCGACTCGCCGGTTTTAAAGTTCTGACAAACCCAGCCCGGACCGTCACTATAGCCATAAATGTGATCGCCGACAAGGACGACACCGCCATGGTGGTTAATCATGACTTTATTTGAATATAATACATCGGCTGTGAATGCGTCGCCTTTCTTGGTAATCCTTAGGGCGGCACAACCGGTGCCGTATCCCGATGTGACATAGACAATATTGTCGCGGTAAACAGGTGTTGGGATGGCAGCGGTGTTGTTGCCTGCCACATTGGCACTCCAGAGAAGCTTGCCGTCTTTTGCCGAAACACCGATCACACCCTGGCGGGTCAGCTGAATATACTGCCTCACTCCGTCTATTACAGCTACTATTGGTGAAGAGTATCCTCCCAGATCAGTGTATTCCTTTGACCTCCAGACAACCTTTCCTGTGGCTTTATCGAGAGCAGCCAAAGTTCCGTTGTTGCCGCCCGGGGTGCAAATCAAAAGGTTACCGTCAACAAGCGGTGACTCACTGAAGCCCCAGTCCGTTCTCGACATAATGTTCCCGCCCAGATCTGTTCTGAAATCCTTCTGCCATATTGTTTTGCCGTCAGCGGCCGATAAACAGTGCACCTGGCCGCTTCCGCGGATGAGATATAGTTTGTCGCCATCCACAGTAACTGACCCCCGGGGGCCGTCACCACGATCCATAATGTATTGTTTGCCAAGACTTTGTTTCCATTTCAGCTTCCCCGTTCTTGTGTCAAGGGCAAATGCAAAATCGTTGCCGCCGCCAGCACCCTGAGAATACAGAGTGGTTCCTACGATTACCGGCGCTGTATATCCTGCGCCTGCATCACTGAAGGTCCATAGCAACTGAGGCTTTTTCGCAGTCCAGTCAAGGTTCAGTCCTGTCTCTTTCGAAACGCCGTCCCGGTTTGGACCCCGCCATTGCGGCCAGTCCTGAGCTTTTATTTCTGTCACTGATGTTGCCAGAAGGGCAACCATAGAAATGCAGGTTAATACGGATTTAATTTTTTTCTCCATCAATACGATTCCTCTTTTTTAGTTATAATTCAGATCAACACTTAATATAAACCTTTAAGCGCAAAATAAGTTCATCAAAATACATGCCTTCTTTTTTTCGGACTAAAACGAAAAAGGATAAACCAATAACGAAAAAGCATTCAGATTGTCAAATTATCCTCTCTTATTGTGATCAGTCAGGAACAATATGCTTTGAAGTCGCAGAAGAGGCAATCAGGATTGAAAATACATATCGTTTTGGGTAAAATATTTGTTGATTAACAATAACCAGGTTATTGTTAATCGATAAATTTTTGTTGTTATTTTGAATTTTTCAGAACGGCTTCCGCGAATCGGAATAGGCAGCAGATCCCCGCTGGCGGGCATCTTATCCACCAGCAAGGTTCAGTCAGTAAAAAGTATACGGTAACCGGAAATTTGATTTATCTTGGTACTCATATAATTCCTGATAAATAATACTGAATAATATGCTGAAATTAAGAACGTTAATTGCATCCCTGATAGTGATGCATTTTATATCAGTTTGCGGGCAATTACCTCAGAAGAATACTCCTGGGGTTCCGGAATCATATCCTGCCTCCGGAAAAGCGATTGAGCTTACCCTTGATAAGAACCAGCCACAGCTGACTTATATCAATAATGTGAAATACATAAGTCGCGACGGCACCGACCTTCATCTCCAGATCATCTTTCAAAGATCAGATAAGCCTTTACCATGCATTGTTTATATTCAGGGTTCGGCCTGGATGAAACAAAATGTTTATTCAAATCTGCCTCAACTGATAAACTTTGCCCGACGCGGATATGTAATAGTGTCGGTGGAATACAGGCCTTCTGATGTCGCTCAGTTCCCTGCACAGGTCCAGGATGCCAGGACAGCAATACGGTTTGTCCGGAAAAATGCAGCCAGATATAATATCGACCCGGATAACATAAATATCTGGGGCGATTCGTCGGGGGGTCATACGGCTGTTTTTTGCGGAATAACATCAGGACTTCCGGAATTCAGCACAGAAGATTATGGTGAATACTCCGACACGGTCAATTCAATTATTGATTATTATGGTCCGACCGATGTTTCGAAAATGAGTCAGTTCCCGTCAGTTATGGACCATGTAAAACCGACTAGCCCGGAAGGTAAATTACTGGGGGGAGTTGATGTACTTCAGAACGTTGATAAAGCTGAAAAAGCAAGTCCCATGACTTATATTTCAAAGGGGAGAAGGATCCCTCCGATCCTTATTGCTCACGGAAGCGTGGATGGTTTGGTCCCATTTAATCAGAGTGATATCCTGGCAATTAAGCTGGAGGAAACCGGCAAAGCATTTGAGTTCTATAATCTGAAAGGGGCGGATCATGGATCCCCGGAATTCTGGACAAAAGAAATGTTCGATATTGTTGATGAATTTGTAAGAAGACATATTAAATAGTATGATCTCAGGTTTAAAGTATTTTGTAAAACCACACTCCCCGGAATGCAGTATCTGATAGCATATTTTTAAAGGCCTGGCAATCCGGGCCGGCCAGGTATCAGGTGCTGGCCGGAATGTGGAAGACTGGCTGATGAGCAACAAATTAATTATATAACTAAACTTCAACCCGCTCCGGGGTTGTCTTTGGTGTGTGGGGCTCCTTACCCGGGGCGTCACCCGGGCTACTGGAAGTCGACACCCCAGGTGTCGGAGAAGGAATGCCGAAAGTCAATAGCTCATGTGTCGCAAAAGGACTGCCGAAAGTCAATAGCTCATGTGTCGCAAAAGGACTGCCGAAAGTCAACATTTCATGTTTTCGAAAACGCTGCCTGAAGTAAATAGCGTATGTGTTGAAAAAGGCTGCCGAAAGACAACACGTCATGTGTCGTAAATTGACTGCCGAAAGTAAACAACCCAGTTATCAGAAATGGGCTATGTATAAATGAGTATTTTAGAACAAAATAATCAGGAGCAATAATTCTTCAGCCTGGAGGGCTGGGCTTCCAGTAGCCCTGGTCTCACCCAGGGAACAGGCAACCATTACCAATCCACCCCGGAGGGGTGGCCGTCAGTTATCATAATCCCGGATTCCATGAACAATTACAACACCGGTTTAAGCCCTTCCCACCGTACTGACCATGTGCTATCGGTGGAAAATCCGGGATCATCCCGAAAACGCCAACCGGATCGGGATGTTCCTATGCACGTTTTGAATAGTTGTCCTTCCATTCCGCCGAGTGCAGATATACCCCGCTGTCGGCAGTAAGCCTTATTGCGGCAGGCCCCCCTGCAGTTTTCAACACCTTTACTACTGTTTCTTTCCTGGTTTCATAAACTGTGGCTTTTTTTCTCCCGTGATGTCGAGATCGCCGCACCAGGCTGTGAAATATGGCCAAGATCGGATGACAATTCATTGGAACCATGACAGCACAAAATTTCACAGGAAAATCAAAACCGTAACTCTCTTCCGGAACCTTCAGGGAAGCCCGGAATTCCATAACCAATTGTACCTATTCCAACAATCATCTCATATCTGTTTACTTCTTCATCGGTATTAAAATGAATTGCTATTACCATAGTAAACAGACTAATTCCGGTGCCGGGCGTGGTTTGCTGTTGTGTTTCGGGATCGATCCAGGCAAAATCCGATGGGAGAAGTGTGAATGAAGGATTCAGTGAGGTACCATGAACAGTTATCTGTACCCTGTCACCCTCTTTCAATGCTATATTTTCAAAATTCTGAACCTCCTGTGCATTTTTTGCAAGAACAAAATTGAATGCGCTGAAGTTAAGATTTACAGCTACTGTGACGTACGACATCGGAGCATCCATTCCATCGTACACCACTGCAACGGCTCCCAAGGTGCCGCCTTCTGTATATTCGGGAGGCTGAAACATGCCACCGGACTGAATCGCGGCAAGAACTTCGGGATCGGTCGTGGTTTCAGCAATGGAATTTCCAAGATCAGCCGCCTCCTGCTGGTCACAGCCATTGATCAATAGTTCTGATTCCATACCTGCGATCCCCTGGCTGATTCTGCCTAAAGGGGAACCCATCTGTCCGGCCAGACCAATAATGGAAGAAACATCATAATCGGGATTGGTCAGCTGGCATAATGCGGCTTCAACTATAAGCTCGCTGCTGACCCGTGTGGCTTCATCCTCTAAATCCTGCATTTCCTGTTCAATCTGTTTGGCGCCTGCATAAGCTGCTGCAATTAACTGATCATTGCAGGGGATTCCGTGCTTTTCGTTGACCGACTTCATGAAATTGCTCAATAAATTATTGAACCGGGCAGACATCAAATTGCTTTCTGCTATGATCTCCCTCAAACGGGACAGACTTTCAGCCATTAGTTTTTCATTGCAGACCGTATCAGGCTCTTCTCCTGCCATATCACTTATTACCTCATTAATGTTCATACATTTTCCGAGCTCCTCGATCATTTCATAACCTTCAATGCAAACGCATTTCTTCTCCTCAGGGCTCCATTCCTGATTCTCTCCGCATTGAGTTTCTTTGTCATCCTCTCTTTCTGCAACGTTGACAACGGCTTTTGCCTGCAGGTTCATATAAGTTACTGTAATGCTCTGCTCGCCGGCTTCTGTATCGTCCGTTACCGTAAAACTATTGTCGCCTGAACTCCATGAGGCAGCCTCCATTTCTGTTACATCTGCACTGCTCTGGTCTTCAAAAACGGCAAACGCCCTGAAGCTGGCGCTTTCTCCGGCCTTAAGATTTACTTTATTTGGAATGACTATCAGGCTGATGGGAGTTTTTTCATTCATCTGTTGTCCGGCTGCCTCAATTGCTGCCTTCATCATTTTTATCTCACCGAGTAATTCCTTAAGCGCTCTGGCATTATTTTCTGCTTCTCTCCATGCATTTGCCTCCTCCATTTCTGCATTTCTTTTTGCCCATGCAAGAAAACTCTGATGCAGATAATCTCTGTAGTAACGTGCTGCAAATGATGGTCCAAGTTGATTCCTGGCATACTCCGAATGCTGGTACATAAAAGGGGCACCTTGTTCAAACTGATCAGCAGAATCCCAGAACTCAGCCAATCTGCTCTCAAGAAATTTTCCCATATCGCCTTGCATCGAGGGGTTGGCCCAATCCTGGATAAAACCCGGGTACTTATTCAGAAGATATGAGCTGTATTTATTCCACCAGTATTCATTATACTCATCAAGAGTGGTGTTGATAAACTTATCCAATGAGTAATTAATTAAGCCCACACTAAAAATTGCGGCATTAAAATTCGGGAAATCAGCCAACATCCAATCCCTTACTATCTCAAACGCCAGTTGAATAGATTTAAGTTTTGCTCCACCGTCACCTTCCAATGCTTCGAGGATGCTGGAACATAAGCTGTAATATTTTAATCCTTCGCTGATTTTACTTGCATAGTTTGACACATTATGAAAAGCAGTTGTAACATTCTTTTTTACCAGTATTCTTGCATTCTCTATCTGATAAGCCCCCCAGCCGCCGGGGCCGATATTTGGATTCCATTTCTGAATGGGGACATCCATTAGAAATTTTATCTGTTTGGTATATGCTCCTCCGTTAAGAGCAACCAGGAAAGTCATAATATCTTCTGTTAACTCGAATTCATTTCTGGCATGGGTGAAAACGAAATTCTTCGCATCTTCCTGATTCTGGATCTTTTCAATTTCCGGCCTGAATCGTTCATATACTTCACTCAAATCCTGTGCTGGCAAGGTTGTATGGATAGTAAGATAAAGGAAGAAGATCAGATAAAAATGGAGACTGGAGATATTGAATTTTTTCATCTTGGAGACTGTTTGTTGAAATTTTAAAACCGGTAGCTTAGCCCGGCAAGATATCGCAGGCCTGATTGAGTCTGGACAGGCATTGGATCGTCTGTCCGGGGATAATCGAAATCCAGGGAATAATACCGGAGGTCAATCTGAATCTCGAACATGCGTGCAACAGGAATCCTTGCCCCTCCTGAGATCTCCAGAGATGCCGGCAGACGCGATCCGGCTTCGCCTTCAGTATTCAATCCGGTGTAGGTAATTGTTTGCTGGTAACGAACAGAGCTGTAAATGCTGGCCTTGCGAATTAAAAAATTACCCCTTCCGTCAAGGCCTGCCCTGAAACTGTTACCCGACTGTTCAAGGTCCGGATTGTCGGGATCGATTATCATATCAGCACCAATAATGGGGCCAATCTGAAATCCTGAATACCTTAACCCCAACCTGCTGTAAACACTAAGGCGGTGGGCTGGTCCCGAGTCATCCCAATATCTGCCGAAAGCACCTATATCAAAGTAAGTTGTTTTTCTGTTAAAATTCCGGTCGAACCGAATATCGGCATAATTGCCTGAAACGCTGGAATCACTTGTGTGAAAAGTATATTCAAGGTAACCGGTCGATCGTCCGTTACGTCCTTCAGATCGTTGAATTTTCTGAGCAAGTATTCTGATTTTAAGATTATTATAGCGTTCGTTATTTGGAAAGGACTTGTTTATTGCGGTAATTTGCGTTCGTTTACCGTGGTTGCTGGTTTCCAGGTCCACCCTTACACGGTTAAAATTATTAGCCTGCCCGGCTGTCCCGTAAGCCATTTGTTCTGCTTCTCCATACACCGACCAGTTGTTCTGAGCTGTTTTATAAGTGATTCTGATATTTGGAATAATCCTGCTATAGTCAAGGAAGGCTTTCTCGCTTGACTGAAGCCGGCCGCGGATCCCTGCATTAACAAGGGTATTCTTACCGGTGTAATCAAGTAAGGTATTGAATTGTACACCTTGCAGGTCATTGCCATCTTCAGTGTCATAATATTTTTTTGACTGTGCCTGAACATCACCCATAATCCTTATATTTTCTTTCAAAGGATGTTCAACACTCATCCCTGCACCCACATTTCTGAAACTGTTCCTGTCAATCAGGACATCATCGTAATCCTTAAAGTTGACAGATGTGCTGATACGTGTGCCTCCCGAAGTCTCATGATAGTATGTTGCACCAACATCACTTGAAGCATAGGGAGTTCTGATCACATCTTTGTTATGGTTCAGTTGAACAGACAACTTCGAAAGAGGATTGAAAACGACATTGCCCGTCAGACTGATGTTCCTGGTGGTTTCCGATATCCGTCCCGCAGATTCATAGGCTGAAGACCCGAATCTCACAGCTGCTGTTCCATCAAAGGCTATATTTTTTGTTTTAAGGGTTTTCCCGGACTGAATTGCCTGCAGAGGAGGAAGTTTCTGATAGAAATGAGTCGTGTAAGTTCTGGCTCGATCAATAAGTTCACGATCCCGGCTCATCTCTTCATAGAGTTTCACTGCATTCTTCTGCTCTGCCTGAGACAGGGAATTGTACTTCTTTTCAAAATCACTTATTCGCTGGCTAGTTTCGGCCAGAGTCGCAGAAACCTTTCTGTAAAAATTATCAGCCAATAACCTGGTATTGTAATTTATCTCCCGATCTGCTTCCTGATTCTTTATCCCACTGACTTCCTGCTCAGGCTTCCCGCTTTCTGAAATAAGTTGCCGGGAAGTAATCATGAAAGCAGTTGACGTTTTCTGGATCAGGATTCGCCCGTCCTTAATCTCTGTCAACAGGGTCAAAAGGTCAGTATTATCGTTCGCCTTAAGATTAATAGAGATAAAGCAAACCAAACTAATGAAGGTGATTGCCTTTCGCATACCTGATCATCAAAAAGTAAAACTATTCTTTTGATTAATCCTGACTTTAACAACTCCTCTTATCTCGTCTCCTCAGAACCAATTTCATAATAAAAATCACATTATCAAAATCTTTTTGACCAGGTGAGGCAAATCAGTGATGAAATGCCTTATTCCGGATTAACAAGCATGCCACGCAGCTGAACTGCAGCTTGCATCCTGCCTGCAGGAGCCATCGCGGGAGCAGCTGACTTCGGACCCATTGAAACCGTAACGGATCCGTTCATCTCTGAAAATCTGCACTCAATAGTCTGAGCCCCGAGGCTTTCCTCAACGAACCGGGAAGTAATTTCAAGGGTCCGGGGATCGGTCCAGCAATAACTGGTTCCCGCCTTTATTACCGGCTGAAGCACTGCATAATTAGCATCGATCGATTTTGAATGGGTATTTCTTGGAGGGGCCAGAAGTGATGCCGACTTTGTATTGGTGATCTTCCAGGTTCCCTGACCGGCTTTTACTACTGATATCTGATTATTCCGCTTGATCGCAAAACTGCAATCATTGTTTTTGAAAGTGAAATAAACCGACTGAATCTGATATTCATTTTCCTGAAGCATGAATTCTTTTCCTGAAATCTTCTTTGCAAGATCAGGTTCAGACACCTTATCAGCCGGTGTTTCAAGGCTTAAAGCAGTAACTTTCTTTCGCAATTCATCATAAGCCGCTGGACTTGGTGGTATTGCCTTTACAGATTTTATTGAAGGGATAAGATAATTATGAACAAGGTTCAGTTGCTCCTGAGTGTTTCTGGCATTTGCCGTCATTACCACAATGGCATCCAAATCCGGGAAGAGTAATACGAACTGACCGGCCATTCCATCAAGTCTGACACTGTTATTCCTTCCCCGCCACATCTGATAGCAATATCCCTGTGTCCAGTCATTAAGGTCTTTTGACAGTCCTGCTGAACCTCCTGAGCTTTCAATTTTGAATGAGGTGCCTGCTTTTACCCATTCAGCAGGAATAAGCTGTTTATTGTTCCATTTTCCGTTCTGCAGTAACAGCTGACCGAATTTTGCCAGATCTTCCGTTCTGAGTCTGAGACCAATCATACCCAGATTAATACCCTGTGCATTTTTATCCCAGTCGGCACCCCTGATGGAAAGAGGATCGAAAATCCTTGGTTTAAGGTAATCAAAAACTGTCTGGCCTGTTACCTGCTGTACAATCGCTGAGAGCATGAAAGTTGCCATATTGTTGTAAAGGAAGACCGTTCCCGGTTTATGAACAGGCTCATTTTTAAGAAATGCCGCTATCCAGTCCTCATCGGTGCCTGCTCCCATGGGAGCAGGATCCTGACCAACCGACATGGTCAGCAGGTTTTCTACCGTAAGGTCTTTCATATTATTTCCCAGGGTATCAGGTAATGAATACGGGAAAAAAGAAACCACTTTATCGGTCACTTTCAGTCTGTTTTCTGAAACAGCCAGCCCTACGGCGGTTGCAGTGAAGGTTTTGCTTGCCGAGTATAACAAATGTTTGTAATCCGGACCATGGGGATCCCACCAGCCTTCAGCAATCACCTTGCCATGGCGCAGGAACATAAAGCTATGGATTTCCTGCCGGCCGGTATCTGCCGCATTAATAAAGTCGATGATACCTGATGAAGACACTCCTTCTGACTCAGGAATGCTTCTGGGTAATCTCTCCATGTTCTGTCCTGAAAGGTTTGACAGAAAAGCTATTATCAAAAGAAACAGAAAAGCGGTCTGGACTTTTTTCATGATTATTGTCGTTTTAAGCATAAAAAGGTTTGAATTAAAGGACTATTTGCAATGATATATAAAATTATCAAGTTTTCATTTTACCACCACCCTTACCCTGTCAAGGTTTTCAAGACGCCCGAATGGCGTACCTTCATAGTAAAATCGTTGTGCAGCAATGCGAAGGGTGGGAAAGTAGGTTCCGTTCCCCTCAAAACCGCCATGAATATATCTGTGCCGGACCGGATTGTCTCTCCATTCGTCCAAATCGATATAAGGATTATCAAATATGGAATCCGTTGTCTGGAACTTCAGATCCGTTCCTGCCAGGTTATTCTGTGCCTTATGGGTTGAACAGAAGACAAACAGAAAAATTATTATAACCTTGATGGATTTCATTTAAAGGGGATTAATTTTCGTTCAATTTATAAAGAAAATCCATACAAGATAAAGTTGAGGAAAACTAAAATTCGGTTAATAATATGTAACGTTCATAATTGTAAAGCGGGCAAATGGAATAATCTGCCCATGTTATTTGTCAATTATTCATTGTAACCTGATTTTACACCTATGAAAACACTCCGTTCCATTTTGCTGTTGCTTACAGCAACATTATTTTCTTTCTCATTTACAACCTGTTCAGACCAGAGCAGTCAGAAGCCTCAACCTGTCCTGGGATCAAAATCCGTAACAATCCTTGTTAAAGGAGGATTGCAATTCAGGGACCTCAACAAGAACGGGGAACTTGACATTTATGAAGATTGGCGTCTTTCCGATTCATCAAGAATAACCGACCTGCTGAGCCAGATGACACTTGAGGAAAAGGTTGGGCTGATGTTCCATCCTAACATTGCAGTTCCGGCCGATGGTGTTGTCAAATACGATTTAACAGAGGAAGAAAAAGCCGCGCTGGCCAGTGCCGCTAATGAAAACTATGCCGGGCCTATAGGTCCGGGTGGTCAGGGACCTGCAGGAGGTGGTATGGCAATGGGCCAGATGAGAAGGATTGCCACTGCGAAATCATTTCTGGAGGAAAAACATTTCAGAAATATCCTGAATAATGGGGTAGCTCCCGTAAGGGAATTCGCAACATGGTCGAACAAAATGCAGGAGATCGCTGAAGCTACCAGACTGGGAATACCGATTATGTTCTCAACCGATCCTCGTCATGGTGCAACCCTTGGGGCACATGTCAGCGGCACACAGTATTTTTCTCAGTGGCCCAGTAAAGAAGGACAGGTTGGGATAACCTCTGCCCGCGATACCGCAATTATGAAAAAATTCGGCGAAGCGGTAGCTGAGGAATATCGTGCGGTGGGACTTCATATGATCCTTGGCCCCCAGATCGATGTTATGACCGAGCCCAGATGGAGCCGCAACATGGGTTGCTTTTCAGAGGATGCAAATCTCACAACTGAAATGCTTGCCGCCTTTATGGACGGAGCCCAGGGAAAAGATGTAGGTCCGGGAAATATCCTCGTCCATCTAAAACACTGGCCGGGAGCAGGGCCCCATGAAGACGGTACAGGACAGTGGCTGACATATCCGGGTAATAATTTTGATTACCATCTCATCCCCTGGAAAAAGGGAATTGAAAAAGGGGCTCTCGCAGCCATGGGATATTATAGCGGAACATATTATGATTCTCTTAATGTAAATTACTCCTATCACGTATCAACTGAAATCCTGTACCGTCAGCTTGGATTCAAAGGTGCCATATGTACCGACTGGGGAGTTGTGAGCAGGGGACCTCTGAAACCGAGTCTGCAGGGCAAGACCACACTGAAAGACAATATGGAAATGATCATTAATGCCGGCGTTGACCAGATGGGAAGCGAAACAAACAACCAGCTGGTGCTGGAACTGGTAAAGGAAGGCAAGGTGACTGAAGAAAGAGTAAACGAGGCAGCCGGACGGATACTTCAGTGGCATTTCAAACTCGGACTGTTTGAAAATCCCTATGTAGATCCCGAAGCTGCAACCACAATAGTACAGAGTGAAAAGAATCAGAAGTTTGGATATCAGGCACAGCTCAAATCAATAGTTCTTCTGGTAAATGACGGAGTCCTCCCTGCGAATGAAAATATAAAGATCTACGTTGAAGGAATCGATAAGGAAACAGCAGGGAAGTATGCCACAGTGGTTGATAATCCCAAAGAAGCTGACCTAATACTTGTCAGGACAACCACCGAAGAGGAAAGAGAATTCCGGGGATTCGGAGGAGGTATGCCCGGACAGGGACAAGGACAGGGGAATCAGCGTCCTGCCCGCAGACCTCAGACTAATCCAGGACAACCAGCAGCTGCAGCGAATCCCTTTGCCCCCAGAGAGGTCAATATAGATTTCCCTGCTAAGAAATGGGACAATATTAAAACACTTGCCGGAACAGGCAA
>JAFGXK010000074.1 GCA_016936695.1 Bacteroidales bacterium
CATGCCCCCAGTTCAGCCCCCATATTGGTAATCGTCGCTCTCTCGGGAACGCCAAGTGTCTTAACACCCGGGCCTCCATATTCAACCGCCCAGCCAAGCCCTCCTTTAACTGTCAGCAATTTAAGTAAATGCAGGATAACATCCTTGGCGCCCACCCATGGTGAAAGTTCTCCTACCAGATTCACATGCAGCACCCTGGGGACAGTCATATAAAAAAGACCCCCGGACATAGCCAGAGCAACGTCCATTCCGCCTGCTCCGATTGCCAGCATACCCAGACCTCCTGAGGTGGGAGTATGACTGTCAGATCCTAAAAGGGTCTGCCCTGGTACTGCAAACCGCTCGAGATGGACCTGGTGGCATATTCCGTTTCCCGGTTTTGAAAAGTAAACGCCGTAGCGTGCTGCCGCACTCTGAAGGAAACGATGGTCATCCGCATTCTCCGGGCCTGACTGAAGTGTATTGTGGTCAACATATGATACAGACAGCTTCGTGCTCACCTTCCTTGCTTCAAGTGCCATGAATTCAAGAAAAACAAGTGTGCCAGTGGCATCCTGTGTGAGTGTCTGATCAATTCTGATACCAATTTCTTTTCCAGGCAGGAGTTCGCCTTCCTCAATGTGCCGGGAAAGGATCTGACCGATTAGATTGTATGAATATGACATGGTTCTTATTCCTTTTTACCAATCTATAAAGCATTTAGAATATCAAATCGCAGGCTATAACAAATAATATTAGTGATATCAAGTTTTAGGGAGATTATCTCAAACAAGTTGTATGCTTGCAATATCAAAAAAGCACTCATCATTTTAAAATCCCTTCAGTCTGTCAGAAAGTGTATTATACGGGGAAATAACCCGCGCTGTTTTATAGACTAAACGCCGGGAATGATCTCTTTCCGTGAAACCTGGGCCGGTATTTATCTTTGCAGTATGGCCTTTTTCCTGATATAAGAAAAAATAATGACCCGAAAGGTTGGAAAAGGCGATTTGAATAAAATTAGCGGCTTTTTAATGATGTTATGGCTCAGACAATAAGGAAGCACTATGATCCTCGGACTTGATGTTGGCGGTACTCATACAGACGCCGTAATAATTGATGAAAACGGCATTGTTGCAGAGACTAAAACCCTCACAGGAGATGATCTTCTTGAAACACTCAGGTTATCTATAAGGGATACTGTGTCTAATATTGACACAAATCTGATCCAAAGGCTGGTCTTTTCTACAACAATGGCAACCAATGCCATCGTTCAGGACCGCATGGAAGAGACTGGAATGATTGTATCCGCGGGACCTGGTATGGATCCTGAATGGTTTTCTGTTGGACCATCCTTTCATGTCGTCGAAGGCTGTCTTGACCATCAAGGCCTTGAAGCAATGCCGCTGAATAGAAATTCAGTCTTGAAAGCCTCAGACTTTATCCAAAACCAAGGAATAAATGTCATCGGAGTTGCAGGGAAATTTTCCGTTCGAAACCCTGCACATGAGAAACAGATTGCTGACTGGATTGGAAATTCATTTAACCATATTGCGCTTGGACATCATATGTCGGGTGCACTTAATTTTCCACGGCGCATTGCAACCACCTATCTGAATGCTGCCCTCTTTTCCATCCACCGCAAATTCTCAGAGTCCTTAATAAGTATACTCGACGAACAGGGGCTCAATGCCACCCGCTACCTGTTAAAACCTGACGGCGGTACGGCCGGGCTTGGCCTGATAAGGTCCTTTCCTGCCCAGACAGCACAATCCGGCCCCGCTGCCAGCGTCATGGGCGCCCTTGCCCTGGATGGCTGCCCTGGCACGACGATTGTTCTTGATGTGGGTGGAACTACAACTGATATCTCTGTTGTACTGGATGGCGTACCTCTTCTTGATCCAACCGGTATAAAACTTGGGCGATATTTGACAATGGTCCGTTCTCTAAATACTTACTCTATCGCAATCGGCGGAGACAGCGAAGTTAAAATCGAAAATAATGATTTAAAAACTGGTCCACTGCGTAAAGGAATGCCTGTAGCCTTCGGAGGCATTGCACCCACCCCAACCGATGCAATGATTACACTTGGCATACTTGATGCCGGCAACAGAGACTACGCAGTAGAGTCAATGGAGAGCCTTGGTAGCCCTATTGGCTGGGATGGGGTAAAGACAGCTGAAAATATTATGAACAGGATGTCGGAAATCATTGCTGATGCTGCAAGAACCTTTATCAAAGATATCAATTCAAGGCCTGTTTATACCATCCACGAAGTTATTGAAGATCAAAAGATTGAACCATCATCAGTTGTTGTTATTGGAGGTCCTGCCCCGCAGATTGCACCATTTATAGGAAAGGCTCTTGGGCTCCCTCACCGCGTACCGCCCAGTTTTGGAGTTGTCAATGCAGTTGGTGCTGCCGTTGCCAGGGTCACTTCCGAGATTATTCTTCAGGCTGATACTGAACGCGGCACCGTCATGATTCCGGAGGCAGGGATTCATGAAAAAATTAGTCAGAATTTTGATATGGACTCAGCCCTAGACATGGGCAAAAAGGCACTTAAAACCTGTGCCGCCGAAATCGGTGCCGATACGGATGCCATTGATATTTCGATAACTGAAAAACAGGTATTTAATATGATCAGGGGTTATTCAAGAACAGGCCGGAATATCCGGCTTAAGATGTGCATAACACCGGGAATTATTCCGGAATGGAAAAGAAAGGCGTAAATATCATGAAGGCTGAACGCAGAACAGGGTTGGTTTTTTTTCCTGCATTTGATTGGGCTATAAGCCCTACGCATCCTGAGCGTGAAGAACGCCTGCTTTACACTCAGGACCAGGTTCTTGAAGAAGGGCTTCTGGA
>JAFGXK010000075.1 GCA_016936695.1 Bacteroidales bacterium
ACTAGCTTATTGTAAAACAACAAATATTTTACCCAAAACAATATGAATTTCTCCCTCTCCATCACCCCTTCTCCCTTTCTACTTCTCCTCTTCTCCTCTTCAAACTCTGGCATCACTGCAGCTTAACGTCCAGCCTGTTCCCAAGCTGTTCTGCTATCCTGGGCGACCCATTTGTAACCATACCCATCATGCCTGTCGCTTCGGCAGCCATGACGTTTTCCTCGATGTCGTCGATGTAAAGCGATTCCTCGGGATTGAGTCCGTATTGCCTGATCAGATATTCATAAATTCTTATATCAGGTTTTGACAGTTTGACTTCGGCCGAAATAATACCTCCGTCGAAGTGCCTGAAGAAAAAGTAATCGTTTTTTATCTCTTCAAATACATCCAGGGGGAAGTTCGACAGATAATAAAGCCTGTAACCCTGTTTACGAAGCGCAGGAAGCAGTCTGGCATTGTCATCGAGGGGGAACATTATATCGCGCCTGAAGTTAAAAACAAGGGCTATTTCCTCCTTATTCAGGGATGATTTCAAAGCTATTGATTCGATTGCTTCCGGAACCGTGATATTGCCGTTATCCAGCATTTTCCATTCCGGGCTCTGAAAAATATCGGCAAGAATTGTATTTCTGATATTCCCCGGGTAATTTTTCTTCACCAGGTATTCTGAGGGAACAAAACTTATAAGGACATTTCCAAGATCAAAGACTATGTTTTTGATCATATCAGCGATTTTTCATGCTTATAGGCTGACCCGTTGCTTCAAGTACGTTCCACCAGAGTTCTCCTTCAACATCTATTTTCTTCCTTTTGGCAACAGCCATTGGTATGGGAACAAGAGTGAATTCATTATTCCAGTAGCCGACGACAAAGTCGGTTTTGCCTGCAAGCGCTGCATGAACAGCATTCTGTGAAAGAAGGTTGCAGAATTTGCTGTCGTTGGCGTTTGCAGGAGCGCTTCTGATGATATAACTGGGGTCGATGTATTTAATGGAGTGTGGGAATTCTTTAGCCTTGAATTCCTCGCTGATTTTTTCCTTAAGGTAGATGCCGATGTCTTTGTGTTTGATATTTCCGGATGCATCACGTTCGGCGTTTTCAGAGTCGAAGAAATCCTGCCCTGCTCCTTCAGCAACTACGATTACTGCATGATGCCTTTCCTCGAGCCGTTTCCGGAGTAATTTAAGAAATCCTCTCGGACCGTAAAGATCGAACGGAACCTCCGGTATAAGGACAAAATTCACCTCCTGTATGGCAAGTGCAGCGCTGGCCGCAATGAATCCGGAATCGCGTCCCATGAGTTTCACCAGAGCTATTCCGTTGTAAGCTCCGTGAGCTTCATTATGGGCATTCATTATGATATCGTTGGCAATCGAGAAAGCAGTTTCGAATCCGAAAGACTTCTGCATCAAGTCGATATCATTATCGATGGTTTTCGGTATTCCCGCTACGGCAATCCTCAATTTCCGCTTTTCAATTTCCTTGAAAATGGCATGTGCTCCCCGGAGTGTTCCATCTCCGCCGATACAGAAAAGAACGTTAATATTGAGAATCTCAAGTGTATCCACCATTTGTTCCACATCCTGGTTGCCCCTTGAAGTACCGAGGAAAGTTCCCCCCGACTGGTATATATCGCTAACCATTGGAGCTGTCAGTTCAATGACCGCGTGGTTGTATTTTGGTATAAGCCCTTCATAGCCGTACTGGATTCCCAGGATGCGGGTTATTCCATATCTGTAAACGAGCTGATTGACAAGAGCCCTGATAACGTTGTTAAGGCCAGGGCAGATACCGCCGCATGTCACGATGGCAACCTTGGTTTTGGCAGGTTCGAAATATATAGTTTCCTTGGGTCCCGCTTTCTCAAACGAAGCCGGATTCTCGTTGGTATCCCTGTAGTGGTAATAGCTTTCAAGAGTACCCTCATAAAGTATCCTTTCGTCGTCCTTTACGAATTTATAAACAGGGCTGTCCTCGTGCTGTGAGGTTTTCAGAGGTGAAACAACACTGCACTTGCCTAAAGAGGTTACTATTAAATCATCGTATTTCATTAGTATCTGATTTTTAATTTATTGGTCTGATGCCTGCCTATCGGCAGACAGGGAACCCACATGGCTGAAAATAATATACAGATGTATTTGTGCATTTGATTCATGTGGGTTTCATATTGTAAGGAATATTGTTAAAAATGTGCCGGTGCAGGAAAAAAAGAATCCTGTGGCTCAAATTTAGTTAAAATAATTATTGGCATGCAATAACCTGCGACACAATTATCCACCCGGTTCAATGAGAACCGGACATGTTGTGACTGATTGCATTCAAGTGGAAAGGTCTAAAACAAAAAAAATCAGTTTGACTGGATGATCTGTTTGATTCTCCCTACCAGACCGTTTTCGAGTTTTACCTTTATACCGTGAGGGTGATTGGGTGCTGTTGTGAGTATTTCTTTTACCCGGCCTCCTGTAAGCCTGCCGGTGCGCTTGTCTTCCGTAAGTTCTACCAATACATCAATTCCCGGTCGTATGTCTGCCCTGCGTGTTCCTTCCATTTCTGCCTCCATGTGAAACGTATTTGTTAAAACTTTTCTGATGTAACATTCCAGATCAGGGTGCAATTTTATACATTTTTATTTTTAGAAAACAATAAATATGTTAAAGTTTTAAATTAAATCTGGTTGCTGGTTGATGGTTTTCTTTTAACCACGGAGTCACACGGAGTTATACACGGAGTCACACGGTTTTTTCTCTGGTTCTGCCAGCCGTTATCGGGGGAGACGACTTGCACGACTTGCACGACCTTTACGCCTGTCAATAAGCTCCCCTGATCCGTGTACTTATTGTGTAGAGTCCTTTACTTGCGGTAATGAAGATGGCTTTTCTGTTTTTTCCTCCGAAACATATGTTGGCGGTCCAGTTTTCCGGCACCGTAATATTGCCAAGTTTTTTGCCTGTCTTGTCAAATACAGTCACTCCTTTTCCGGTAAGGTAGATGTTTCCTTTTGAATCGATAGTCATTCCGTCGGAACCCAGTTCGCAGAAGAGTTTTTTATCCGACAATGAACCATCGGGATTAATTGTATAAGACCAGGTTTTGTTTCCGCGGATGTCTGCCACATACAATGTTTTTCCGTCGGGCGTGCCCACTATTCCGTTAGGTTGAAGCAGCTCTTCCTCAACACGTTTAAGGGTAAGGCGATCAGCACTCAGGAAATATACGCACTGCTTTTCCTGAGGCATTTCCGAATGATTCCACCATGCTCTTTTGTAGAAGGGGTCGGTGAAATAAATATTTCCTTCAGGTGAGACCCAAAGGTCATTCGGGCCGTTCATCAGTCGGTCTTCATACTTTAATGTGATTACATCCGGTTCTTTGCCGGGAGCAATTTTCCATATCTCATTCTTTTCGTCGGCACACGACCACAGGTTGTCGTGCTTGTCAAAAAACATACCGTTCGACCTTCCCGAAGGCTGCATAAAAGTTGACAGTTCGCCTTTTGTGCTCCATTTCATAATTCTGTCATTAGGCTGATCGGTGAAATAGACATTCCCGGTTTTGTCGGCTGCCGGTCCTTCTGTAAATGAAAACTCTCCGGCCAGCTTTACAAGTTCCGCCCCGGGATACAGGATTGCTGACAATCCATCTTCTTGTGAATAAGTTGATTCATACGTGAATAACATCAGAAGAATGATCAGTAAACGGATTTTCATTATCTTGAGAATTAGGTTATCCTTTCAATCTGCCTTTAAAAAAAGAAAACAGAGGCATATTATTTGCCAAGGTAGCATTTACCGGCATATTTCCGGCTGTCTAATCAGATGCATTTCATAAGTGGAGCCTTACAGAAATCTGTCAAACAAGCCCGACCTTTCTTATTCTTTCGATATAATTATCTATATGATCCGGTTTTTCAAACCCGATAATAAGCATATCCACTGTTCCGAGCCCGAGCACAAATTTCAGCGACTGATCTATTTTTTCAGAATCATCCCTTAGCTTTCCTCCGCCTATGAGTTTCATGGCGATAACGCCTTTTCCCGACTTATGGAATTTCTCAATTACCGGAACGACAAGTGAAGGATCCTTTTTGTCCATATTTTCACCAAACGGGTTTATTCTTACATGAATAACATCAACCCAGGGAGAGGCAGCAGCTGCTTCAAGTGCTTCGAATGAATGCACTGAAACACCGTGGGCCCTGATGATTTTCTTTGCTTTAAGCTCCTCTAGCTCATCCATGTGCCGCCGGTATTTTTCGGTCCAGTCGCCCTCGGTCATGCAATGAAGCTGAACAAGGTCGATATAATCGGTATTCAGTTCCCGGCGGAACCGGTCAACTGTCGTCAGCGGATAAGCCTTATCACTGTCGGGAATTCCTCCGGATGTGATCCACATTTTTGTGCCGATAACATAATTTTCGCGATCAACTCCCTTCAGCGCAGCCGTGGTGAACGGGTGGGTTCCATAACTGTCGGCGCAGTCGAAATATCTGATCCCTTTTTCGTATGCGGTTTTTATAAGCGATTCTGCGACCCCGGCCCTCGTGATGTTGGATGAGCGGTTATATCCGCTGTAACCCGTTCCCATGCCGAGAAGAGTGGTTTTTATTCCGGTTTTTCCAAGGGTGATGGTTTTGAATGGATCCAAAACCCTGACTTTGCTGTCGGGGGAGATTGCACTCACTGCATTTCCGAGAAGAACTGATCCGGTACCGGCTGCCACGGTAGTCATGAATTGTCGGCGGGTAAGTTTCGTTTTGCCCATTTTTGTCTTGATGTATCTGGTTTACAGTAATTGGAACAAATTAAGCAAATATTATGTTCAAAACATAATGCCTCAGGGCAAAATACTCAGGCTGACATGCGAAGGGTGAAGAGCATCGTGGTAGATCCTTTGGGTTGCCTTGACAAAATCATCATCCGAGCATTTATAGATGTTCACGAATTTCTGCGGATTTCTGTCGACAAGCGGGAACCAGGAATTCTGTACCTGTATCATGATACGGTGTCCTTTTTTGAAAGTATGGGCAACATCAGGCAATTCGAATTTTACTTCGGTAACCTTGCCGGGCACAAAAGGTTCGGGTTTTTCAAGGCTGTTCCGGTATTTCCCCCTCATAACTTCGCCCCTGACCAGCATCTGGTATCCGCCGAGAGGGTAGCCGGTACCGGGATCTTCTGATTTGAAATCGGGAGGGAAAACGTCGATCAGTTTCACGATATAGTCTGCATCGGTTCCGGTGGTTGAAACGAACAGTCCGGCATTCACCGGTCCGGTCACCGTGAAATCCTCATCCAGTACAGCGGTCTGGTAAACCATAACATCCGGCCTTCTTGAGGCAAAACGCTGGTCGTCTGTCATATATTCGGGAGACCTGGCTGCATGGACATCCTCTCTGTATGGGACCGGGTTCATGGGATCGGAAATATATTCGTCGAATGAATTATTATCTGAAGGAGGCTGAAATGATGCTATTTCCCCGGGGTGAAAATACAGGTTTTTCACTTTGACGTTTGCAGGCGGCCAGCTGTCAAAATCCCTCCATTCGTTCGATCCGGTTACGAACATGGTTGCCTCGGCTATTCCCGGGTCTTCTGTTCCTTTAAGATGATGGTCGAAGAATTTCTTTTCAAGTTCCATGAATCTAAGGTTGGCATCCATCCCCCAGTATATGTTTCCCAGGTTCGCAGCCTCTCCGGCAGCCCACTGGCTGTGTGCCCAGGGACCCATCACAATGTGGTTTGTTACCGACCGGGGATTTTGCGTCTCGATTGCCTTGTATGTCTGGAGAGCTCCGTAGAGATCCTCCGCATCGAACCATCCGCCAACTGTCATTACCGCAGGTTTTACATTACGAAGATGCGGCCTGGGATCCCTCGATTTCCAGAAATCGTCGTAATCGGGATGTTCAAAGACGTCGTTCCAGAATTTAATACTGTCGCCAAAGTATTTTGGGGCAATATTTTTTATTGCACCCAGCGAAAGGAAGAACTCATAATTGTCGGGAGTAGGCCAGCGGAAGGATGGTTTTCCGCTCCTCGACAGTTCTCTCCTGGGCTGCCCGAAGCTGTAATAGAAAGGGAAGCAATCGAGCAGGAAAAATGCTCCGTTATGGTGGAAATCATCGCCGATGAACCAGTTGGTGACCGGTGCCTGCGGTGATACGGCCTTTACTGCCGGATGTGCATTTATAATCCCCATCGTTGAATAGAATCCCGGGTATGAGATCCCGAAAATTCCGACGTTTCCATTGTTGTTTTTAACATTTTTCACCAGCCAGTCGACCGTGTCCCATGTGTCTGTTGTTTCATCGGTGTCGGTCTGGGATTTCTTAACCGGGATTACCGGCCTGATATCTTCGAACACGCCTTCGCTCATGAATTTACCCCTGACATCCTGAAAGACCATTATGTATTCATCGTTGGTAAATCTTGTATAAAGCTGCATGAAAACGTTGAAGCCCGATGGTCCTCCGCTCTCAATGTTGTATGGTGTTCTGTTGAGAAGAACAGGCCGAGGTGACGAGGAATTTTTTGGAGTGTAGATGGATGTAAACAGTTTAACGCCGTCGCGCATGGTTATATAGACCTCCTGTTTGTCATATTTTTCTTTCAGTACTGTAGGACTTCCGGCCGGGGCCGCAATCGGCTGCCTTCCGAATTTTATTTCTGTTTTCAATTGCCCCTGTTCCAGGAAACCGGCTATTTCGGTATAATCAGGATTTACTTTTCCGGCATATTTAAGTCCGGCCTGCTGATGGCTGAAGCTGAAATCAGGAAAGGTGAAAGTTGTTGTTGTTGAGGGTATCCCAAAGGCGTTTTGATCGGGACTATCCCAGGTGGAGGTATATTCGTCACCGGCAGATTTAATATGAAGGGAAAGCCGCAGCTGCATTCCCTGAATGTCAGCAATTCCGTGCCAGTCGCCTTCTATTGACTGGCTGAAGGATTTAAGTGGAATAAATGACAGAATCATTACGGCATATAAGATTGCCGGAATCAGTTTGTTAAGTTTCATATGAAGGGTTTAAAAAAGGTTAATGTTTAAAGCGATTATTTTTTGTCATTTTGACGGAGTTCTGGGATTAAAGTTACAGGTACTCCTGTATTTTTTCGATAAGAGGTTCCGGTGAAACAGGTTTTCCGTTCCTGGTCGAAACCCCCGTCACGACTGCTTTAACAATCAGTTTATTGTCGGGAATCCTGTAGATATCCTGGTAAAAGTTGATTCTCACATTTCCATCCCTTCTGATGAATGTTTTGACAATGAATCTGTCGCGGCTTCTGAGCGGATATTTATAATCTATTTCAACCCTGGTAACGATCAGGTCAATTCCTTCGTGATGGAGTTCAATAAAGCTGATTCCTCTGGAGATAAGAAATTCGTGTCTGGCATGTTCGAGATAGTGCTGGTAATTTGCATTGTTGACAACACCTTGCAGGTCACACTCATAGTCCCTGACAATGAATTCAAGATCATGAATATTCCGCGGTTCTTCCATCGTTTGTTATTTTATTAATAATCACTGTTTTATCTGGGGTATCTCCTGAAAAATCTCTTTAGGGCGGCGTGGAATTTATGTACCCCGTCGGGCTTGAAGAACATCAGAATGCATTCCTTTGTGATGAGGTTTATTCCCGACCCTTCAAGCTCACTGATCTCCTTTCCCGTCTCGGCATTTTTCTGAATCCAGATGTGTTGTATTCCTTTTTCCCTTGCTTCCCTTATCACGCCTGGAGTCTTGTCTTTGCCGGTCATCACTATCAGCCCCTTCACGTTGTCGGGCAGGCTTTTAATATCCGGAAAAACCTTTGATCCGTGTATTTCGGTTGCATAGGGATTCACCGGAATGATGTTCATTCCTTTTTCTTTCAGTTCCCTGAATGCAGCGAATCCGAATTTTTTCGGGTTGCGTGATACTCCGGCCATTGCAATTGGCTCAGAAGCAATGAAATCCTGTATCTGTTGTAATTTGCCCATTTGATGATAGTTTAAAAAGGTTAAGTAACATTGACTGTTATGAACGAAAAAACAATGCGGAATACGTATAAAGACTTAAAATTACTATAAAAAAGAATAACGGAGAATAAAATTTATTTACTTGGCAGATACTTAACCTGGCAACTCTAACCTAGCACTAGTCACATGAAGAATCCTGGTAACGAAAAGGGATATCTTTTTACGAAAAGATATTCGAATTATGTTTTTGCCCTGCTCTTCCTTCTGTATATGTTTGATTACATCGACAGGACGGTAGTAACATCAATGTTTACCTCCATCGAAGCCGACCTGGGGATCTCACATACCCAGAGCGGCATGCTTGTTTCGGCAGTATACTGGGCAATAGTGCTGCTGACCTTTCCGGTCTCGCTTCTTGTCGACCGCTGGAGCAGGACAAAGACCATAGGCCTGATGGCCATTTTATGGAGTCTTGCCACTGCCCTCTGCGCGCTTACCGGAAACTTCATCCAGCTGTTTCTGGCCAGGATGCTTATCGGGGTTGGGGAAGCTGGTTATGCCCCGGGCGGGAGTGCCATGATCTCGGGTTTATACCCGATAGAGAAACGGTCGAAGATGATGGGTTTCTGGAATGCATCGATCCCGCTGGGCACTGCCATTGGAGTGTTGCTCGGAGGTATTATTGCGACTAATCTGGGATGGAAGCATGCTTTCGGGCTTGTTGCCTTTCCCGGGCTGATAGTTGCGATATTGTTTCTTTTCGTAAAGGATTACAAGACAGTCGATCTGTCATTCTTTGACAAGTCGAACCAGAAGGTAAAGATGGAAAGGAAGGATATCGTCAGGGAATTTATGTCGAGGCGTTCGATCATTTACACCTATTTTGGTATCACAGCTTCAATTTTTGTGACCACATCTCTTCTGACCTGGCTTTCGACATATTTTCAAACTACAAGGGAGCTGGCCCAGGACAAGGCCGGCACTATGGCAAGCAGCATTATGGCTCTGGCTCTTGTGGGAGCTCCGCTTGGCGGGATCCTGGCTGACAAATGGAGGAGGACCAATATCAGGGCAAGGCTCCTTCTGCCTGCGGTATCGACTCTTGTATCGGCTGTATTGCTTTTTCTTGGTCTCTATCTGTTCAGGGGTATCCTTCAGTATGTCACATTTCTTATTATGGGGATAACAATAATGATGTTCATCTCCGGTGCGGCCTCGGTTACCCAGGATGTAATACATCCCGGTCTGAGGGCAACCTCCTATTCAATTGCAGTTGTGGTACAGAACCTCCTGGGAGCTTCAATGGCTCCTATTGTGATAGGTTTTATATATGATCATTCCGATATAATGACAGCTTTGTCGATACTGCCCTTTGTTCTTGTACTGAGTTCATTGCTGTTTTATCTCGGATCGAAGTATTACGCCAGGGATTTTGACAATGTCACCAAGGTGCAGCTGGAAGTGCAGTAGAATTTCTATTTATCGCGTGTAACGGTGTAATTCACGAATTCGCAGAGGGCTTCCCTTACCTCGGAGGGCGGGTAGGTATCGAGGATGGCGCGGGCCTTATCGCGGTACTGGAACATTCTCTCTGTGGCATATTCGAGACCTCCTTTTTCTGTTACGAATCTGATCACCTCATCAATTTCTGACCGTGATTTCTTCTTGTTGCCTATGATCCTGAGGATATGTCTTTTTTGAGGAAGAGAAGCTTTTTCAAGTGCATGGATGAGAGGAAGTGTAATTTTTTTCTCCTTAATGTCATTTCCTGATTTTTTCCCTGTGAGGCTGTTTCCATTGTAATCGAGTATATCATCGCGGATCTGGAAAGCAATTCCGAGGGTTTCCCCGAAGTCCTTCATCAGCTGTATGGTATCGGGGTTGTCTGTAGCCGATCTTGCTCCGCATGCAGTGCAGGCTGCGATAAGGGCTGCTGTTTTACCCCTGATAATCCGGAAATAATCTTCTTCCGAAAGGTTTAGTTTTCTTGATTTCTGAAGCTGGAGAAGTTCTCCCTCCGTCATCGATTTAACTGCCTCGGAAGTGATTTCGAGCATATCGGTACGGTTTTTCTCGATGCTGATCAGAAGTCCCTTTGACAGCATGTAATCACCCATAAGTACGGCAATTTTTGAGTTCCAAAGGGCATTCACCGAGAGTGCACCTCTTCTTTCTGATGCGTCATCGACCACGTCGTCGTGCACAAGTGATGCCGTATGAAGAAGCTCAATAAGGGTTGCAGCGATATATGCCGGTTCCCCTATCCCGCCGTTAAGCTTGGCGGTGAGCAAGACCAGCAATGGTCTCATTTGTTTCCCTTTCCGGCGGAATACATAATTGAGAATGATTTTCAGAAGTGGAATGTTGCTCTTCATCATCCTGCCGAAATAGGCCTCGAACTGAGCCATTTCTTCCCTGACGGGTTTTCTTATTTTCCCCGGATCCGACATTTAGGATTTTCTTCAAATATACTAAAATGGGTTATACCTGAGTTGTATAAAATAATTCTGGAAATAAGCTTAAAATACGCCGGTAGGGCTTTAAGATTAAAAAATGATATATTTGTTGGAAGAAAAGGAGCATTAATGGATATTAAAGACTTAAATCCGGACAATCTGGAAAGTGCAGCCGGAATGCTTAAGGCAATAGCTCATCCTGTAAGGATATCGATCATCGGTTGTCTTGATTTGGGAAACAGGAAAAGTGTGACCGAGATCCACAATCTGATAGGAATCGAGCAGTCGACGGCATCGCATCATCTTGGTATACTGAAAGACAAGGGTGTTCTGGGTTCAAAGAGGGAAGGCAAGAATACATACTATTTCCTGAAGAATGAGAACATCTTGCCTCTTCTGAGCTGTATCGGCGACTGTTGCATCTGAACAACTTTCACTCCAGGTCTCTGAACATTTTCTTCTGGAAGAGTATTATCGCAAACACCCCGCAGGTTATTGCGGAATCGGCGATATTGAACACCGGACGGAAGAAAACGAATGATTCACCTGCCCGGAAGGGAGACCAGTCTGGCCACGAGGTGTGGATGACAGGGAAGTAGAACATATCTACCACCCTTCCCATCAGAAAAGAAGAATAGCCGCCTTCGGGCGGGAAGAGCAATGCCGGCTGGCTGTAGCTTTCGCTGAAAATCATCCCGTAAAATGCACTGTCCAGAAGATTCCCCACCGCACCGGCCAGAATAGCGCTTACGGCGAGAATAAGCCCGGTATATGTTTCCTTTTTGATCAGGGAGTGAAGGAACCAGCCTATAGCAGTAATCGCAGCGATTCTGAACAGGCTGAGAATTATCTTTCCGGTTTTTCCGCCGATTTCCATGCCGAATGCCATCCCGTTGTTTTCGATGAAATGAATAAGACCCCAGTCACCGAACAGTGATCTTTCTTCTCCTATCACCATGTGTGTCTTAACCCAGAACTTAAGTATCTGGTCTGCCAGAACGATCAGCAGTATCAGCAAAACAGCCTTTTTTCCTGTTGACATTAACTCCCTTTTTAAATTAAGGCGGGAAAAATACTAAAAAATCATGGTAAAAAAAACCCTCGTCACTGACGAGGGTAAATTATTGCCATTTAAGTTATTTCACACGATCCCGAACCGCTTTAACTGCATTCGGCATTAAGGTAATTGCTGTCCCAGCAATGCCAGTCGGAGTCACCGAAAAATTTCGGACAGGAGATTCTTCCGTTTTTCCCGGTTGTACTCCATTCAACATCCATTTCGAAGAATTCTTCAGCTGAATTATTGTAATAGTAAATTGAATAATATGCGTTCAGCGTATTCTGTGTTGTCCCGTATTCGATATTGCTTCCGGCAAAAGTATTTCCCGATTTGGTGAAAGTATATTTAACGGTTGTCGCTTTTCCACCTTCTGCAGTCCAGTCTATTTTTGCAATCTCGACAGGATTCGACTGGCTTTCATAAAGTTTCCATTGTCCGGACATACCATCGGTCTTGGATGTGCCTTCAAACCACAGGAAATCGGTGTATCCTCCGGTACCTGTTTTTGAAATATACATTTTCCATACGTTGTTTGAAGGAGTTGACTGGCCTGTGAGCCGTGCATTATAGGTTACATTCATCACGGTTGTGCTGGCGCTCCATTGCCAGGTATTATCGCCGATATAAATTGGGTCTTCGTTTGCGGCAAGCTGAAATGCGTGAACGGGGACGGCTAGTGTAGTGTAAATTATCACATTCCAGAGCATTGCGGCACCCGAAGCCAGTTCCCAGTTGCTGTTCGGTGTGCTCTTGGGAATAGGGACAGCATAATCGCCTTTGCCGGCCTGATCAAAGTTGTTGAAGTCAATTGCCATTGAACCGGCAGGAGGCAAAACAGGAGGATCACCCTTGTCCTTTTTGCAGCTGCTGAACTGTGTCATTAAGAGAGCAGTAACAACGAGTAACGCAAAATACCTTTTCATATGCATTTGATTTTGGTTGACAAATTAACGGATATTTAATTTCAATATTACTATAAACCACAAAAATGGGGCCGGAACATAATTATTTCCTGGTAAAAGACTAACTTACATCAATATTGTTCAAAGATCGGAAATTCCTGTTTGAACAAAACCAAAAATTTAATGTTTAACGTACAAAATTTAATGATCATGGAACAGAGAAACATTTTAAAAAAAGCAGGCCTTGGGATCATTGCAGTGATGTTTGCATTGAGTTCATTTGCCGGAGGCCCCGGAAACTTAAATAATTGCACTATGGAAAAATTTGACATTCATGTATTACCGGCATTGCCATATGCCTATGACGCGCTGGAGCCCTATATCGATGCGCGCACTATGGAGATTCACTACGACAGGCATCACCGCGGTTATTTCAATAATTTTACCGCTGCAATCAAGGGAACTGCCCTTGAAAGCAAATCGATTGAAGAAATCTTTGCCAAAGTATCAACTGCAGGAGATGCAGTAAGAAATAACGGAGGTGGTTTTTACAATCATGTTCTGTTCTGGAACAACCTTGCCCCCAAATCATCAGGACCTTCGGCAGAACTGTCAGAAGCCCTGGTTAAGGAGTTCGGATCGATGGATAAATTTAAGGAGCTCTTCAGCAATGCTGCAAAAACACGTTTCGGAAGCGGCTGGGCCTGGCTTGTACTTACCGGCGACAAAAAACTTGCAGTGGCAAGTACTCCCAATCAGGACAATCCGCTTATGGATGTGGCTGCTGTAAAGGGAACTCCGCTTCTTGCACTCGACGTCTGGGAACATGCATATTATCTTAAGTATCAGAACAAGAGGGCTGATTATGTTGACGCTTTCTGGAGTGTTGTAAACTGGGAGGAAGTCAGCAGGAGATACAGTGAAGCAAAGAAATAGAGATTCTTTGCTGCGATCTTACCAGAGGCGAAAATGAAAGTCCCGGGCATGCCGAAGTAAAAATCAGGCAGCCCGGGACTTTTAATTATTTCCTGAATCTACGCCTGAGCGTAAAGATATCTCTTGATTTTCATCGTCGCTGTTTTCTGGAACGGATCCGGCTGAATGACAACTTTATTTATCTGAGCGAATTTGCTAACTCTTGAGTTGACATATTCCTGGAGTTCAAGCAGCAATTCATCCTTCTTTTGCTCGTACTGGCGCGTCACGTCGTCCTTGAGCATCTGATACTTCTTCTCAAGTTCTTCCATGTTCAGATGCACATAAGCCACCAGTTTGCCTTTCTGCTGGATAACGAGCGATTCGACGACAAAGCGGAAATTGTTGATGACCGATTCAATTTCCTCGGGGTAAATATTCTCGCCGCTGGATCCAAGTATCATATTTTTAAGCCTTCCCTTGATGTAAAGGTTGCCTTTTGAGTCGAACAGACCAAGGTCACCAGTTTTGAACCAGCCGTCAGGGGTAAGAACTTCACTGGTAAGCTCAGGCTCCTTATAGTATCCTTTCATTATTGTGGCGCCTCTGGCCCAGATTTCGCCCTCACCTGATCTGGGATCAGGATCGTTGATTTTGATCTCGATGCCTTCAATTGCAGGTCCTGTAGAGTCCAGTACAGATTTGGACGGATTGGCTCCGGCCAGCAAGGGTGAAGTTTCGGTAAGGCCATAGCCTATGGCGTAGGGGAATTTTGCCTCCAGAAGGAACCTCTCAACGGTCTTGTTTAGTTTAGCTCCTCCGATTCCGAAGAATTTCAGGTTCCCGCCGAATGTCTTATACAGTTTTTTCCCGGCAATAGAGTGAAGTTTCTTCCTTATGAATGGAATTTTGTATAGCAGGTTCAGCAGTTTTTTTTCTGTAAAAGTCGGAAGTATTTTATTGAAGTACACCTTCTCCATGATCAGCGGTACCGTAAGCATGATCGTTGGTTTCACCTCTGCCATTGCCGGTATCAGAACCGACGGTGTTGGTGGTTTCCGGAGATAGTATACACACGATCCGCCAAGCAGGGGAAGAATAAGCCCCAGGGTATTCTCGTAAGTATGTGAAAGGGGCAGTACAGAAAGGAACCTGTCGTTTTCGTTTACAGGTTGAATCACTTCTCCCTTCCTGGCATTGAGGCATATATTCTTGTGGGTGAGCATCACACCCTTTGAGCGGCCGGTTGTTCCTGACGTGTAGATGATTGAAGCAAGATCGTCTTCGCTGACATCGTATTGTTTCACCGGCTCGGCAGAAGGATCATATATTGCCGTTTTATTTCCGTGTGAAAGGATGGTGTAGTCCTCGATGAGTATCCGGGTTTCGAGTTCATCCGATTTGAATTCCTCGATCTTGTTTATCTGTGATGAGGAAACAAAAAGAGCCCGTGCTCCTGAATGTGTAAGAACATTGCTTACCTCATTAGGGGAGAAATCCGGAAGCACCGGAACCACCACAGCACCCATGAAAGTAACCGAAAAGAATGCGGAGCTCCAGTTCGGTATATTATTGCTTAAAATAGCTACCTTGTCGCCGGGTTCAATTCCCAGCTTCTCAAGGAAGGCCATCAGTGCTCGGATCTCTTTTGCCGACTCATTGTAGGTCCGGGGCTTCTCTCCCACAAAAGTGTAGGAATTATGATCTCCGAATTTTCTTACCGTCTCACCGAAGAGGGAAGGAAAAGTAAGCTTAATATTGTTCTCTGTCATTTATCAGGGGATGATTTGAAGAAAATAAGTGAGCAAAGGTGCACATTTTAATCGATATCCTGCTAATAACATGACAAATATTGCTTTATTGCACCATTAACTGACATTCGCGACAAACTTTTTCCCGCAAAGTTGGTTAAATTTGCGTATCTAAATTTCTGCGAATGACAAAAAACATCAGGGTAACAAAGGAATTTTCGTTCGAGATGGCGCATGCCCTCTGGAATTATGACGGGCCGTGCAGGAATGTTCACGGACATTCCTACAAGCTGTTTGTAACGGTAACCGGAACGCCTGTTGAGGACATGAATAATCCCAAGAACGGCATGGTGATCGATTTTACTGATCTTAAGAATTTAGTCAAAAAGGAGATTATCAGTGTGTTTGATCATTCGGTAACCATATCGTCGCAACAGGATAGTGAAAGAACGGAGGCCTGCAGGACCATGTTCGGGAATACTGTGGTTGTGGATTACCAGCCGACATGCGAGAATCTTGCTGCCGATTTTGCATCTAGGATCAAGGAAAAACTTCCTGCAGGGGTGAAGCTTCACAGTTTGAGGCTTTATGAGACCGCCACTTCGTTTGCCGAGTGGTATGCTTCGGATAATGAATAAAAATACCATGTCAGAGAACAAACCTAAAAAACTCTTCCTGCTGGACGCCTATGCATTGATTTTCCGTGCATATTATGCCTTTATCAGGAATCCCCGAATTACCTCCGGCGGAATGAATACCTCAGCCATCTTCGGTTTTCTCCTTGCACTCAGGGAAGTGCTGCAGAAGCAAAAACCAACCCATATCGGAGTGGTTTTTGACACCCCCGGACCGACCTTCAGACATAAGATTTTCAAGGAATACAAGGCCAACCGTGATGCAACTCCCGAGGATATCAGGACGGCAGTTCCCTACATTAAAAGACTGATCGAGGCATACAGGATCCCCATACTCGACTGTCCCGGATATGAAGCCGATGATGTTATCGGAACCCTGGCAAAAAAAGCTTCTGCGAGCGGTTTTGAAACTTACATGATGACACCTGACAAGGATTTTGCCCAGCTTGTTTCCGACAATGTCTACATGTTCAAACCGTCGAGGAGCGGGAACGAATCGGTGAGATGGGGTGTGGATGAGATTAAGCAGGAGTTTTCAGTAAGCGATCCTTTGCAGGTAATTGACATACTTGCCCTCATGGGCGATACTGCCGACAACATTCCCGGAGCCCCCGGGGTGGGTCCGAAAACCGCAATGAAACTGATTTCCGAATATGGTTCGGTTGAAGAATTGTTCAGGAACACCGATAAGCTGAAAGGAAAGCTTAAGGAGACCATCGAGGAGAACAGGGAACAGATTGAGCTTTCGAAGACGCTGGCTACCATCGAGATCAATGTCCCGGTCGATTTCACCGAAGATGATCTTATCCTTGAAACTCCCGACCGCGATAAACTGAAGAAGCTCTTCGACGAACTGGAGTTCAGGACCATTGCTTCAGAAGTTTTTTCGGAGATTGACAGAAACGCCGGAGTCTCGGGCGAAAGATCAGCCGATGCCCCTTCAACCGGACCGTCGCAGGGCACTCTCTTCGGCAGTGAACAGCTTCCGGAGGTTGTATCAGGCAAGGCCGGCATCGATAGCGTGGAGCATAATTACATTCTTGTTGAAGGAACAAAGGAGCTTGAGGAGTTTGCCGCTGAAGCGATGAAGCAGGATGAGATCTGTTTTGACACGGAAACAACCAGCATTGAACCACTGGAAGCAGAGCTTGTTGCAATTGCATTCTCGTGGAAAAAAGGATCGGGATGGCTCGTTCATTTTCCTGAATCTGGAGATGAGACCGCCATGAAGCTGAAGATACTGAAGCCGGTTCTTGAGAATCCGGCAATCAGAAAGATAGGCCAGAACATGAAGTTTGACATCCAGGTCCTTTCAAACTACGGGATTGAGGTTAAAGGCAGTCTTTTCGACACCATGATCGCCCACTATCTTCTCGAGCCCGACATGAGACACAACATGAACCTGCTGGCGGAGAGTTATCTCTCCTACAGCCCGGTCCGCATCGAATCGCTTATTGGCGAAAAGGGGGCAAACCAGCTCAACATGCGTTCCGTCAATGTAGACCTGATAAAGGAATACGCATTAGAAGATGCCGACGTTACCTTTCAACTGAAGGAGTTGTTCGAACCCAGGCTTAAGGCTGAAGGATTATCGGAGCTTGCCACAAGTATCGAAATGCCGCTTATCGCAGTACTGGCGGGCATGGAGAGGACAGGAGTGAAGCTTAACCAGGAAGATCTTAAGGCTATTGCCACAGGCCTCCGCGAAGACATCCTGACTCTTGAAGGGGAGATCCACTCCCTTGCCGGAATGGAATTCAATATTTCTTCTCCGAAACAGCTGGGCGAGGTCCTGTTTAAAAGGTTAAAACTCGATGACAACGCCAGGATGACAAAGACCAAACAGTTTAATACCAGCGAAGAGATACTGCAAAGACTGGCCAGCCGCCATCCCATTATAAACAAAGTACTTGAATACAGGGGACTTAAGAAACTGCTTTCAACATACGTCGAGGCATTGCCTCAACTGATCGACAGAAAGACGGGCAGGATACACACTTCATACAACCAGGCGGTGGCATCGACGGGCCGTCTGAGTTCAAACAATCCGAATCTTCAGAATATTCCGGTAAGGGACGAGAGGGGCAGGGAGATACGAAAGGCATTTGTACCTGAGGAGGGAAATCTCTTTCTCTCGGCCGATTACTCGCAGATCGAGCTCAGGCTTATGGCGCATCTCAGTGGCGACAGTAACATGATTGGCGATTTCCTCTCAGGGAACGACATACATGCGGCAACGGCTTCAAAGATATTTGGCGTCGAACTTAAGGATGTGACGCGTGAGATGAGAAGCAGGGCAAAGACTGCCAATTTCGGGATCATTTACGGAATCTCTTCGTTCGGACCTTCGGAAAGACTTACTATAGGGAGGAAAGAGGCAAAGGAACTTATCGACGGATATTTCAATTCATACCCGGGTGTTAAGAAATACATGGACGAAAGCATAAGAAAGGCAAGAGAGACGGGATACGTTACCACGATGTTTGGCCGCAGGAGGTATTTGCGCGATATCCAGTCGAGAAACCAGGTTGTAAGGGGCAATGCCGAAAGGAATGCCATAAATGCCCCCATACAGGGCACTGCAGCCGATATCATCAAGATAGCCATGGTAAGGATCCATGAAAGGCTTAAAAGTGAAAAATACGCTTCTAAAATGATTCTCCAGGTGCACGATGAATTGATATTTGAGGTTGTGCCCGTTGAACTTGACAGGCTTCAGGAGATGGTTGTTCATGAGATGTCGGATGCCGCCAGGCTTGATGTACCGCTGAAGGTCGATTGCGGAACAGGCAGAAACTGGCTTGAAGCTCATTGACAGGCAAAACAAAAGCCGCATGAGGATATAAGAAAGATATGGAAATTGACGTTTTATTTTTCGGGGTGCTTGCAGATTTTACGGAGATGCGAAGGAAACATTATTCCGGGATCGGATCATACTCTGACCTTATTCACAGAATAGGTGATGATTTTCCGGGAATTGAGCATTATACTTACAAGATAGCGGTTAACAGGACTATCATTAATGAGGACCCCCTGCTACGGGATGGCGATGAGCTGGCTTTCATGCCTCCCTTCGCAGGCGGGTGAAAAACAGTGTTAACTTATTAACAATAAATAAATTATCATGCGTCTGGTAAAAGGTCCCGTAACGGCAGACATCATCTCTGAGCTTATTGCGAAAGGCGGAGAGAAAAAGGAATGCGGAGCTCATTCGCTTTTTCTGGGTCAGGTAAGAAACGATAGTACAGACGACGGGAAGCGGATCAGGGCAATAGAATACTCTGCTTATGAAGAAATGGTTATTATGGAAGCGGAGAAGATCAGCAAGACTGTCCAATCGGAGTATGACGATGTAAGAACCCTTGAAATAATCCATTCAAAGGGTGTAGTGAATGCCGGAGAACTTTCGATGGTGGTAATGGTATCGGCAGGTCATACTGAACAGGCGGCGGGAGCCTGTACGAAAATTGTCGGACTAATAAAGGAAAAACTGCCTATCTGGAAAAAAGAGATTTTTGAGGATGAGCCGGTTCAGCCTGATGATGAATAAGGATTATCAGATGTTCACCTCATCGCCGTGATCCAGTCCGTATTTAAAACCGGTCATGATCCCGTTATCATCATGGGTTATCAGTATTGATCCTGTTTTGCCCTGAAGGATCGATTTGTATTCGTCGCCTCTTTTCAGTACTTCGACGGCTTTTTTAACCTGTTCGTCGGTGCCGAGACTGAATTTTATTGATCCCTCCTCGTAGAAGTAACGCCCTATGATCTCATCGGCAAGCAGTTCGGAGATTTCATTTCTGAAAGTTTCGAGGTCGTTGTCGAGAGTATGCATAAGCTCATTCTGAAGTTCAGTGAAGAGGTCCTTGTGAAGGTCGTAGTATTTTTCTTTTTTTGCATTGGAGATCAGCTCATTCAGCGACAGTTCGGTTATTGTGCTGTAGCTGAATTTGCGTTCTCCCAGGTAATTTTTGAAATCAGCATAGACCTGATCTGTAATTAAGAACTTTTCCGGAGATTCCGGAGCAGGGTGAGCCCAGAAATATCTGGTTGCATAATCGAATATATAGTTTCTCATATATAGTTCAGCCGCTATCTGACTCAATGCTGCCGGAACGACATCTATATCGGGAGAAATACCTCCTCCGTCCCTTACCACTCTTCCGTTGCGGGTTTTGAATTCAGTAATAAGCGAATCGGGGATTATTCCTACACTGCCATCCTCGTTGGGATGTGAGAAATCGAGAGCCTGGATGCATCGGCCGCTTGGGATGTAATATTTTGCGGTGGTCACTTTAAGCTGGCTGTTGTAGCTGAGAGGCCGGGTGATTTGCACAAGTCCTTTTCCGTATGAACGCTGCCCGACAACCACACCGCGGTCGAGATCCTGAATTGCCCCGGCCACTATTTCAGAAGCTGATGCCGATCCCCTGTTGATTATCACGGCAAGTGGGATATTCTGGTCAACAGCCGCTTTTGTTGTTTTGAATGATTCATCGAATTGTTTCACCTTTCCCTTTGTCGATACAATTTCGTTACCGGGGCCCATGAAAAGGTTCACTATATCGACGGCTTCTGTCAGGAGTCCTCCCGGATTGCTTCTCAGGTCGAGGACAATTTTCCTTGCGTTTTCATTTTTTAGTTTGAGTAAAGCGTCTTTGACTTCTTCGGTACAGTTCTGGGTGAAGTTGGTGAACCTTATATATCCGGTTTCATCATCAAGCATTCCGTAAAAAGGTACGGAAGGGATCTCAATTTTTTCCCTTTTCACCGGAACATCCAATTCCTTGCCGTTCCTCTCAATTGTCAGCGTTACCGTTGTTCCCGGATTTCCCTTCAGTTTCTGACTTACATCCTCGGTATCGGCTCCTTTAAGCGAGACTCCGTCGACCTTTTTAAGAAGGTCTCCTGCCCTGATTCCGGCCAGATCAGCCGGAAAATCCTTGTAAACAAGTGATATTACCACATATTCGCCTCCTCCTCTTATGAGCGATCCAATTCCGCCGTATTTGCCTGTTGTCATGAATGCAACTTCATCGCTCTCCGACTCGGGATAGTAAACGGTATAGGGGTCGAGGCTCCTGAGCATGTTGTCAATCCCTGTTTTTACAAGTTTGTCGGGATTCACTTCATCTACGTAGAAGGTATTGAGTTCCCTGTAGAGTGAAAGAAAAATATCGAGGTTTTTGGCTATCCTGAAATCTCTTGTTTCCTGGGTTGCCAGGAATGAGATACTTATCCCTGCTGTAATCAGGATGGCAACAATTGCAACAAACCTGACCGGCCTTATTTTTTTCATTTCTGACTGATTAAAAGCGTAATGTATTCCGGAGCGAAATTAAGAAGAAAATCATGTAATCGGGCTGGCTTTGAAATATTTAAAACAAATTTAACTTTTGCCGGGTAAGGAGGAAGCACTTTTGCAGAGTTTTTCAATTACCTCTTCCACCGCCCTGTCAATTAATTCGAAGCCGGCAATTTTACTGCTGCGATAGATCAGGATGAAGGTGATGTTAATGCATTCTTCCTGAAGAAAGGAATAAAGCTTATGTTTCCTCCGGCGGTATGATTCCCTGATTCTTCTTTTAAGAAGGTTTCTGTCCGTTGCATGCCTGAATCCCTTTTTTGGTACGCTGACAGCAATCTGGGCAGGAGAAGGAATGGTTGAAGCCGGGATGACCCAGAAAACCTTGAAAACAGAAGTATGGAAAGTATTTCCTTTTTCAAACAGCTCTTCAATCAGCCTGGTTCTGCAAAGCCTTTCATTCCTTGAGAATGTCTGCTTTTCGCCTTTTTCCATCTCAGAGTCTGATTTCCCCGGGATGTTCCGCATCATGGTTCCGGGCCGGGATGCCGGAACAGGGAAATGAACTATTTGCAGTTTCTGTTAAATTCCTTGAGGTATTCGTCAAGTGCCATAGTCATTGACGGAGCCTTTGGATTAGGTGCATTTATATCAAGCCTCAGGCCCTCCTGCTCAACTGCGCATGCTGTTGTGGGGCCGAAAGCTGCGATCTTGATTTCTCCCTGGACAAAATCAGGAAAATTCTCTTTCAGCGATTTAATTCCTGAAGGGCTGTAGAAGACCAGCAGGTCGTAGTCGAAATCATTGGAATTTGAGAAATGGTTGCTGATAGTCCTGTAAAGTGTTCCTATTGTGTATTTGATATTGTTTTTGTCGAGGATCTCAGGTATTTCAGCATTATGGGGGTCGGGCAGGGGCACCAGGAAATTGTCGTCCCTGTGTTTTATAATGAGGTCGACCAGATCCTGAAACCTTGATTTGCCATGAAATATCTTGCGTTTTCTGTATACAATGTACTTCTGAAGATAGAAAGCAACATTTTCAGTAATACAGAAATACTTCATCGTATCGGGAACGCATATCCTGAGTTCGCTGCAAATCCTGAAGAAATGGTCTATACCGGTCTTGCTGGTAAAGATAATCGCAGTAAAATCCAGTATATTGATTTTCTGCTGGCGGAAATCCTTTGCCGAAACTCCCTCAACCTGTATAAAAGGTCTGAAATCAACCTTGAGGTTATATTTTTTTGCCAGGTCGTAATATGGAGATTTCGGATTGTTGGGTTCTGGCTGTGAGACTAGGATCTTTTTTATTTTCAATTCTTTACAGTTTATGTTTTACTTCTGAGGTAATAATTCTCATGATAAACCAAGCTGGTTGAAATACCTTATAAGGATCAGAACAGGCAAAATTTCCAGGGCACAAAGGTACAAAATCAAATACAAAATGGAAATATTCTTCTTCATAAAAATCAAAAAGAGCCTGAAAGTTCGTAGCAGGTAAAAAACCATTAAAATGATGATACCGGACCAGAGAAGGAATTTTTCAGGCAACACGACTGTATAAGCCAGCATGATCACAATTGCAAGCAGCAGAATTGATACAAACCTGTAAGAGTTATATACGGTGACAAGATATTCGTCGAATACCTCCTGCCTGTCGCTCAGGCTTCCTGCAGCTGTACAGATAAAATGCCGCGAAGTGATTCCTGCAATTATGACTCCCAGGCAAATAAGCATGAAGACGAATGAAGAAATACCCTGAGGGATCATGTCCCGGAGTTCGGCGAACGAGTAAAAGAACAAGGCCATCACAGTGAATGTGACGAAGTTGAGGATGGTCGACTGCCATGTGAAAAGTGCCCCGGTATCACGCGACGATGATTCGTTGATGCCGCGGAAGAGAAAAAACCTTGATATTTCCCTGAAAAAGCTGCGGTTTGCCGATCGTACCATCAGCCACAGGTATGCGGAAAGGAATATGACACCGATAAGCCAGTCGTGGTGAAGCGGCTTCATGGGCATCAGGATTCCGTGCCTGAGGTTTCCTGCAGCAGTTGAGGTGTGTTCGATGAATACCTCTGCTGGTTTTTCAGAATTTCTGAAAGGGAAGAATACAGGCAGCGAACCGTCGATGTTGCGGAACAGTCCCGAAGGATCAGAAAAAGTGACATCAGCGATGCTGTTACGGGCGCAGACCGAGGTGGTATCCGTTATAATGACCTCAGACATCCTTGGGGTCCGAATGATCTTCTGGATTGAGTCGGCAATCCTTATATGTTCCGGTACATTGTCGAGCCTTGTGAATACCGAATCAGGGAGCAGTTTATCAACATCTATCCTGATGTTGATCTGCGGCCTTACGGTATCCTGTATTTCGGCGCCAGTGAACATAACCTTTGCGGAATAATCCACAAAAGTAATGATTCTTAAAGATATCAGGTCAGTTTTTGGAAATTACGGAAGGATCAGAAATAATCATTCAGGCTTCCGGATATGTCAGCGAGAATATTGTTTGCCAGCCTGCTGGCTCCTATCCTGAAGAGTGAATTATTAAGCCACGCTTCTCCGAGCAGACTTCTGACAATATTGAAGTACATCAGGGCATCTCCTGTTGTTGAAATTCCTCCGGCAGCCTTGAATCCGACCCTTATCCCGGTTTCGTCGCAGAAATCGCTGATAGCCCGGCACATAATATAAGCTGCTTCGGGTGTGGCCGATATTGCGGTTTTCCCGGTTGAAGTCTTGATGAAATCAGCACCGGCATCCATTGCTATCATCGATGCCTTAAAGATGCTTTCGTTGTCGCCCAGCAGTCCGGATTCGATTATGATTTTAAGCTGCCTGTTGCCTATTGCCTCCTTTATTTCACGGATCTCTCCGGCAACCTGTTCAAAATCTTTTCCCATAAATGCCCCTACCGGAATGACCATGTCTATTTCATCGGCGCCGGCTTCCACCGCCATCTTGCATTCGGAAACCTTGAGGCTTCTGAAGGTCTGCGATGAGGGGAAAGCTCCTGCTACAGAGGCTATCTTTACATTTCTGGCGGTAAGCTTTTCCTTTACAAAAGATACAAAATTGGGATAAACGCATATTGCAGCTACATTCGGGATGTTGGAAAAACGTCCGGAAAAGCTGTTTACCTTTCCTGTAAGATGAAGTATTGTGCTTTTATTATCGGTGACATTCAGGCTTGTCAGGTCGATCGAATTCAGTATACTCATCAGAAGACGCTTGTCAGGGTCTCCTGCCGTCATCCCCGACACAGCTTTAAGTCCCTTCCTGATCTCGTTTTCCGACGGGGCCTTTTTAATAAGCTTCTCGTATAGTTTTGTCATAAACCTTTGCGAATTAATGATGATCCCTTATATAAACCATAAAAAAGGACGTGGTCAATATAATGCTTTTTGTTTTGATAAATATTGGAAATATTAATTTTTGTCGGCTTCGGACTGGTATTTTTCAGCAAGAAATGAAAATGTCCCTGGAAAGTGGCACTTCTCAGTATGCACTGCCTATTGAAGGGGATCCCTCATCCTGTCCGGACAGGATGAGGGATGACATGGTCGCAAGGTGTAAAGGGGGATCTTACACCTTTTTCACGATTCATTCCTCCTGTTCCTTGCCAGCGAGGCAAATATTCCCAGGAACGACAGCGCCGCAAAGATCACAAATCCGGTTTTCATACCGGAAATAAAACCGGGATAAGTGGAAGGATTGATGGTATTATTTCCTATGAACAGGGAGATAAGCATCATGGCAATACCCATGGAAAACATTTGTCCCACCATTCTCATGGTTCCCACCACTCCCGAAGCGACTCCCAGGTAACGTTTTTCAACGGAACTCATTATTGCATTAGAGTTTGGAGAAGAGAAGAGTCCGAAGCCAATCCCCAGAACCGTAAGCAGAATTACAATGGTGCTGATAGGCGTTTCGGGTGTCAGAAAGCAAAGGGCTACCAGGCCTGCAGCCGTAAATCCCATTCCAATGGAAGCTATTTTCCCGGGATCATGCTTATCCGACAGTCTTCCTGCAATTGGAGAAAGAAAAGCCATTGCTATTGGCTGCGATATCATTATAAATCCGGCCTCCCTTGCGTCAAATCCTTTGAGATACTGCAGGTAAAGACTGATGAAAAATCCAACGGCGCTGGTAGAGGAATAGTTGATCAGTGCAGCTATTCCCGAAAAGGCGAATATCCTGTTCCTGAACAGCAGCCTCACATCAAAAACCGGGTTATCGGTTTTTCTTTCAAAAAGAACAAAAAATACACCCAGTGCTATCCCTGCGATCAGGAATATCCACCCCGCGGCCGACGGCAGTTTGGAAAAGCCGTACATGACCCCGAAAAGGCCGACACCGTAAAACAGCGAACCTGTCAGATCGAATTTTTCACCTTTCGAATCAGCCCATTCTTTCTTTATCTGTGTGGTTATAAGCACGATGGCAGCAATGCCAAAAGGCACCAGGAAAGAGAAAAGACTCCTCCAGCCGAAGGACTCTGTCAGCAGGCCTCCTATTATCGGGCCG
>JAFGXK010000076.1 GCA_016936695.1 Bacteroidales bacterium
GTAACCAGCAACCAGCAACCATGATTTCTACGAAATCTCCCCTGCCATCGATCTGCTAAGGCACTTCACGACTTCTTCCCTTGAGCCGGATACTCCTAACAGATACATCAGCTTGGTGACTGCTGCTTCAGAAGTTATATCCTTCCCGCTGGTAACGCCGGCCGCAAGCATCTCCCGGCTGGTCTCATATACTCCCATCTCTACGCTTCCTCCATGACACTGCGTTACATTAAAGATGATTCCGCCCCGGTCGATAAAGGATTTCAGTTCTTCAATAAACCATGGGTATGTCGGCGCATTGCCCGATCCGAATGTCTCGATGATCAGCCCCCTCAGCCCTTCGGTGTTTGTTATTGCCCTGACCAGATTCCGGCCGATACCGGGGAAGATCTTGAGAATTGCCACATTGCTGTCGAATGACTTGCGAACCACCAGATCCTTGTCGGGATCAGAATACCTTATAAGGTTGGTGTTGTATTTTACATGAATTCCCACCTGCACCAGCGGCGGATAATTCGGCGATTTGAATACATCGAAGTGCTCGGCGCTGTATTTTCTGGTCCGGTTTCCCCGGGTGAGCTTGTTATCGAAAAATATACTGACTTCCGGGACAAGCGCCAGTCCGCTTTCCCTGGCAGCAGCGATTTCAATAGCGGTTATAAGATTTTCCCTGCCGTCAGTCCTGAGAAGACCTATTGGCAGCTGCGATCCGGTCAGAATAACCGGTTTTCTCAGATTTTCAAGCATGAAGCTCAGTGCCGACGCTGTATAGGCCATGGTGTCGGTCCCGTGGAGAACCACAAAACCATCGAAACTATCATAGTTCTCTTCGATTATTTCCGCCAGTTTTATCCATATTGACGGATCGATATTCGAAGAATCCTTCACTGGATCGAATGAGACAGCCTCAATGTCAAAACCGAACTTTGAAAGTTCGGGAACGTGGGTGGTTACCTGTTTGAAGTCGATAGGCACCAGGGAGCCTGTTACCGGATCATGAACCATTCCGATTGTTCCTCCCGTGTAAATCAGAAGGATCGATGTCTCATTCTTGCCTGCCATACACTCATTTTTAAAGTCCGAAAAGTTGAACGGAGTTCTCAAATGTGAATGCAGCTGATTCCTCCGGGGTGATCCCAAGGATCTCAGCCACCCTGTTATTCACAAGACAAAGATAAGAACTCTCGTTTCTTTTCCCACGGTATGGCACAGGTGCAAGATATGGTGAATCTGTTTCGAGTATTATATTTTCCGGCCCGACCTCCTTTACTATGCCGGGGAGGTCTGAATTCCTGAAGGTTACAATGCCTCCGATACCAAGCTTAAAGCCCATGGCAACGGCTTTGACAGCATCATCGGGCGTACCCGTAAATGCATGAAAGACACCCTTTAAGCCAGATCCTTTAAATTCTTCAAGCGCTTCAAATACTTCAGGAAAGGAATCGCGTGAATGGATCACGACAGGCAATGACGAGGAGATTGCCAGGGCAACCTGCCGCTTGAAAACAGTGATTTGTTCCTTCAGATGTGTTTTATCCCAGTATAGGTCTATCCCGATCTCGCCAATGGCAATGAATTTGTGCGAAGAAGCGACAAACTCAATGATTTCAAGTTCCCGGGTGTAATTCTCTGAAACTGAAGTGGGATGAAGTCCTATCATCGGGTGGCATATGCCCGGATAACGAATTTCTGCAGCCAGCATTATATCGATAGATGAGGCGTCGATGTTCGGCATCAGCAGTTTTACAACACCTGCCTTAACAGCTCTTTCTATTGCTTCGTCCCTGTCGTTGTCGAATTCGGGTAAGTAAATGTGAGTATGTGTATCAATAAGCTGCATCAGACGAGTCCCTGTGCCACCATTGCATTGGCCACTTTCACAAATCCTCCTATATTGGCTCCTTTTACATAGTTTATGAATCCGTCATCCTGTTTGCCGTACCTGACACAGGTGCTGTGGATGTTTTGCATGATGATGCGGAGTCTTTCGTCGACTTCCTCGCGCGACCACGGAAGCCTCATCGAGTTCTGAGTCATCTCCAGTCCTGATGTCGCAACTCCACCTGCATTTGCTGCTTTTCCGGGTCCGTAGAGAATTCCTGCATTCAGAAATACTTCAACAGCTTCAATCGTTGATGGCATGTTGGCCCCTTCAACCACGCATATACAGCCGTTCCTGACAAGAGTTTCGGCTTCTTCCCTGTTTATCTCATTCTGTGTAGCATTGGGCATGGCTATGTCGCATTTGATAATCCACGGCCTCTGGTCCGCGAAATACTCTGTACCGTATTTCACGGCATATTCTTTTATCCTTCCACGCCTTATATTCTTCAGGTCCATTATGAAATTAAGCTTTTCCCGGTCTATTCCCTTCGGATCCCAGATGAATCCGTTGGAGTCGGAAAGTGTCACCACTTTTCCTCCCAGTTCGGTGACCTTCTCGGTGGCATACTGGGCCACATTTCCTGATCCCGAAATGCAGACTGTCTTTCCTTCAAGCGATTCTCCCCGTGTTGCCAGCATTTCCTGGGCAAAATATGTTGCTCCGTAGCCTGTAGCTTCAGGACGGATCAGTGAGCCTCCCCATTCGATTCCCTTTCCGGTGAGAACCCCGGAGAATTCATTTTTGAGTCGTTTGTACTGGCCGAACAGATAACCGATTTCGCGGCCTCCAACTCCTATGTCACCTGCAGGTACATCGGTCTCGGGACCGATATGCCTGAAAAGCTCAGTCATAAAACTCTGGCAGAATTTCATTACCTCGTTGTCGGATTTTCCTTTGGGATCAAAATCCGATCCTCCTTTTGCACCGCCCATGGGAAGGGTCGTAAGACTGTTCTTGAATACCTGCTCGAAGGCAAGGAATTTGAGGATGCCAAGATTGACAGTGGGATGAAACCTCAGACCTCCCTTGTAGGGACCGATTGCGCTGTTCATCTCGATTCTGAACCCCCTGTTTATCTGAACATCACCCTTGTCGTCAAGCCAGGGAACCCTGAAAATTACTGTACGCTCGGGTTCCGCTATTCTCTCAAGTATCTTTGCATGCTTGTATTTAGGATTTTCTTCGATGAACGGAATCAGCGACTCCGAGACTTCCTGAACGGCCTGATGAAACTCATTCTCACCGGGGTTTTTGGCTTTGATCATAGCCATGAATTGCTGTACTCTTGCATCCATTTTTCAAAGATATAATATGAAATCAGGATGCTAAAATTAGAAAAACCATGGAATATTATGTACACTCCCTGAATAAAATGTAAATATTTGGGTAAATGCCAAATGAAAGTTAGCGGAGAGTGATTGTTGAATGATTTTATGAAGAAGTTTATGAGATTTCCTTTATCAGCTCCGGTAGACATTCCCGGGGCAGCATTTCACAAGTCCTTTAAATTCCATCTGAAGAAGCTGGGAGGAGAGCCTGCTTATGGGAATATCGAGAGTCCTGCAGATCTGATCGATAGTAAGTTCGCCCTCTTTGCTGATGAGTTCATAGATCCTTTGCTCCGATTCGTTCAGTTCCGAGAAGAGGGTTGCCTGAACAGGCTTACTGGGTTTGTCGGGCTTCCATCTCAGAAGATTTTCAATATCCTCAGCCGATTCTGCCAGAGCAGCTTTATTGTTCTTGATCAGTTCGTTACATCCGGCCGACCATTGATCGTCGGGTCTTCCGGGAACTGCAAAGACATCGCGGTTATATGAGTTTGCTATGTCTGCGGTTATCAGGGCTCCTCCTTTCCTTCCCGATTCAACTACCAGGGTGGCATCTGAAAGCCCGGCAATTATCCTGTTTCTTTTAATGAAGTTATTTTTCTCGGGAAGGGTGCCGGAGACGAAATCGGTAAGCAGTCCTCCTTTTTTCAGCATGGTTTCTGCTGTCGATCTGTGGATTGACGGGTAAATTGTAAGGAATCCGTGACCGAGCACCCCGATGGTTAGCAAATTGTGAGCCAGCGCTGCCTTGTGGGCGGCAATGTCGATCCCGTAAGCAAGTCCGCTCACCACGATCAGATCGGGATGCCTGTCTGCAAGCGATCCTATTATCTTATAGCACAATTCCCTTCCTCGTGACGTTGCATTTCTTGTGCCAACCACGCTCAGTATCTTGGCGCTGTTGAGGTCGCAGCTTCCTTTGAAAAAAAACATGACCGGCGAGTCATCGCACTGCCTGAGCCTGAAAGGATAATCATTGTCGAGATAGAAGAAGGTCCTGATATTATGCTTTATAACATATTCCTCCTCTTTTTCTGCGACTTCAAGGTAAGACCTGTCGCTGATGTATCTGGCCAGTCCCGATCCAATTCCGGGAATCTTAACAAGATTCCGGTACGGTTCAGAAAATATGGCTTCCACGCTTTCGAAATGAGACACAAGTTTACGGGCACTGATGTCACCGATACGTGGAATAAGGCTTAAAGCAATTTTATGCTTCAAAGAAACTTCCGGCATAGCACGAGCAATTGAGACATGCTAATATACAAAAACCCTTCCTATCAAGGAAGAGTCCCTGCAAAAAATCGTGCTATTATAGTTCTTATGTCCAACCCTCCCTTTCAAGGGAGGGTCCGTCCCCCGGTACAGGATATATCAACCTCAGATCACCCCCATATCCAGCATCGAATTAGCCACCTTAAGGAACCCTGCAATATTGGCTCCCTTGACATAATCGACCGAGCCGTCGGGTTTCTTCCCGTGTTTCAGGCACTGTCCGTGTATATTGACCATGATTTCATGAAGACGGCTGTCGACCTCATGGCTGTTCCATCTCAGTTTCATGGAGTTCTGAGTCATCTCGAGACCTGATGTAGCTACTCCTCCGGCATTTACAGCCTTTCCGGGAGCAAACAGGATGTTGTTTTTCTGGAACTCTTCAACAGCATCAGGGGTGCAGCCCATGTTTGAAATTTCAGCTACCATCATTACTCCGTTGGCGATAAGAATTCTGGCATCCTCTCCGTTAAGTTCGTTCTGGGTTGCGCATGGGAGTGCAATATCGACCTTCACTTCCCACGGATGTTTTCCTTCGTGGAATTCAACTCCTTCAAAGACATAGGAATAAGGCTTGACGATATCCTGATTGGATGCCCTGAGTTCGAGCAGATAATCGATCTTCTTTCCTGAGATGCCTTCAGGATCATATACATAGCCGTCGGGACCCGAAATGGTTACCACTTTTGCTCCGAGTTCCGTAGCCTTGAGTGCTGCTCCCCATGCCACGTTTCCGAAGCCCGAGATTGAAACTGTTTTTCCAGCGAATGTTTCATTCCTGGTTTTCAGCATTTCCTGGGCAAAGTAGATGCCTCCGAAACCTGTTGCCTCAGGTCTGATGAGCGATCCGCCCCAGTTGCATCCCTTACCTGTAAGAACACCGGTATGGTCGCCCCTTAGCCTCTTGTACATACCGTACAGAAAACCTATCTCGCGGCCTCCCACGCCAATGTCACCTGCGGGAACGTCAGTTTCGGGACCAATGTATTTCCAGAGTTCGAGCATGAACGACTGGCAGAATCTCATTACCTCGGCATTTGACTTACCCTTCGGATCAAAGTCAGATCCTCCTTTTCCGCCGCCCATAGGCAGGGTGGTCAGTGCATTCTTGAAAATCTGTTCGAAACCGAGGAATTTGAGGATTGAAAGATTGACGCTGGGGTGGAAGCGTAGTCCTCCCTTATAGGGTCCGATGGCATTGTTGAACTGAACGCGGTAGCCGAGGTTAACCTTCACGTTTCCCTCATCATCAACCCACGGTACCTTAAAGGTGATGACGCGGTCGGGTTCCACAATCCGGTCTATGATATTGGCTGATTCGAATTGTGGGTTTTCATTGTAAACCTCCTCGATCGACTCGAGCACTTCCCTCACGGCCTGCAAATATTCCTGTTCCCCGGGATGTTTTTTCTCGAGGTTGTTCATGATTTTATCTACGTTCATGTTTTTTTGATTTATTTGTCCCAAAGTTCAACTCTACTTTATTCATTAAAAATGATTTAACTCATACTATGACCGCTTTTTTCCTTTGACCCTGGGTGCATATGAGGTAAGTGTTTTTATAATTTCCTCCCTTTCCCGCGGATTCAGGGCGCTGATATGGATGGGAGGATATTTTGCAACTCCTTCCTTCATTCTCTGGTAAAGAGTGATGCTCTGGATCAATCCGAAGAGACTAAGATCGATGGTGAATCCGGAAAAGGATTTCTTCTCTATTTCCACCGAATTCTTGTTTCCGGGCATCAATCCGGTGCTGTAATACCTGAATATAAGCATGTTCCCCTCATCGGAGAAAAAGATATACTGGTAGTTGAGCACAATAGGGATCAGCAGGATTATAAGGAAAATTAAGGTGGCAATGATCAGCCAGGTGGTTTTTGTCATCCCCAGAAGCGGGAATTTAATAATATTGGCGGCGAGGGACAGGACCAGAAAGGCCAGGTAGAGGATGATAACCGTTCTTTTCAGAATCTTATGGTTAATTACTGATTTGCCGTTGTCTATCGTCATGGCTGAAGTATTATGTTAAGATAAAACTTTTATGCGGTAAAATATTTAGTGTTTGGTATATATTAGTGTCTTAGCGCCTTTGCGGCATTTTTTTGCCACAAAGACGCAAAGGCACTAAGTTACGCAAAGTTAACCGCACAACGAATTAAGATTTAATTATTATAAAGAGGATCTTAAGGATCTGAAGAAATCAGTGAGCAGGCTGCCACATTCTGCCTCGAGAATGCCCGGCAGCACCTTTGTTTTTGGATGAAGGAGTTGTCCTTTAACGAGGGTGTAACCTTTTTTGGGATCAGAAGCCCCGTAAACCAACCTTTCAGCCTGGCTCCAGCCAAGCGCACCGGCACACATGGCGCATGGTTCAACTGTAACGTATACAGTGCATCCTGTAAGGTATTTGCCTCCAAGCCAGTTTGTTGCTGCGGTTATTGCCTGCATTTCGGCATGAGCGGTGGGGTCATTCAAAGTCTCTGTAAGATTATGCGCCCGGGCAACTATCATATTGTCGCAAACCACCACGGCGCCTATCGGAACCTCCTGTCTCGCGAGCGCTTTCCTGGCCTCGCCAATAGCAGCCCGCATGAAATGTTCATCCTTGTTCCCGACCATGAAGAATCAGAATATGGTCTAAATTTAAAAAGAAATTTTAATTAATAGCACGGGAAGGAGAAGGGGGGTAACTAATGGTGGAGCCGGGGGCAAACCTTTTTTTCTTATTTTTGTCGGACCTAATAACATGAAAAATGTACAGAACATATACTTGCGGAGAACTGACACTGGCTGATTCCGGAAAGAATGTCACCCTTTGCGGATGGGTGCAGAAATCGAGGGATCTGGGCGGGATGACTTTTGTGGATCTCCGCGACAGGTACGGCATTACACAGCTCGTTTTCGATATGGAAGCGAACGATATGCTTTGCGGACAGGCAAGGAAGCTGGGACGGGAATTTGTCATCCAGGCCATCGGAAAGGTCAGGGAGAGAAGCAATAAGAACCTGAAAATACCGACAGGAGAGATAGAGATTGAGGTTGAGGAGCTTAATATTCTCAACCGCAGCGAAGTACCCCCCTTTACAATTGAGGAGGATACCGACGGGGGAGAAGAACTCAGAATGAAATACCGCTATCTCGACCTTCGCAGGCAAAGTGTTAAGAACAATATCATACTCAGGCACAATGTTGCCAGGGAGGTCCGTACCTATATGGATTCTATAGGTTTTGTCGAGGTTGAAACACCAGTTCTTATCAAATCCACACCGGAGGGAGCCCGCGACTTTGTAGTGCCTTCAAGGATGCATCCCGGAAATTTTTACGCCTTGCCGCAGTCGCCCCAGACACTCAAGCAACTGTTGATGGTTGCTGGTTTTGACAGGTACTTCCAGATTGTGAAATGCTTCAGGGATGAGGATCTGAGGGCTGACCGTCAGCCCGAATTCACACAGATCGACTGTGAAATGTCGTTTGTAGAAAGAGATGATGTTCTTAAAACTTTCGAGGGACTTGCCCGGCATCTCTTCAGAAATATTAAGGGAATAGAGATCCCGGAACAGTTCTTAAGGCTTCCCTATGCTGAAGCCATGGAGTACTACGGATCCGACAAGCCTGATCTTCGCTTCGGAATGAAGATAACCGATCTGACGGCGACAGTCAAAGGTCATGGTTTCGGGGTTTTCGACAGCGCTGATTATATTGGAGGGATCTGTGCCCCGGGCTGCTCGGAATATTCGAGGAAACAGACCGATGAACTCACCGAGTTTGTAAGAAGGCCTCAGATAGGGGCGAAGGGTCTTGTTTACCTTAAATATGGCACCGACGGCTCATTGAAAACGTCGGCCGATAAGTTCTATTCACCCGAAGATCTGAAGCTTTGGGTTGAGAAGGCAAATGCACAGCCGGGCGATCTTCTTCTGATACTGGCAGGTGACAGGAAGAACACTCTCAGTGCTCTTTCAGAACTCCGTCTTGAGATGGGCAACAGACTGAACCTGAGGAAAAAAGATGTGGTTGCTCCTCTGTGGGTGGTTGATTTTCCGCTGCTTGAGTGGGATGAAGAGACATCACGCTTTTATGCCATGCACCATCCGTTCACCTCTCCGAATCCTGAAGATTTGAAGCTTATGGAAACCGATCCGGGAAAGGTAAGGGCAAATGCCTACGATCTTGTCATTAACGGTGTGGAGATAGGAGGGGGGTCGGTAAGAATCCACAGCGAAGATGTACAGAAGCTGATGTTCAAGGTTCTGGGATTCACCGACGAAGAGGCAAAAGAGCAGTTCGGATTCCTTCTGAATGCTTTTAAATATGGAGCTCCGCCTCATGCCGGGATTGCATTCGGATTCGACCGTTGGGTGGCAATGTTTGGAGGGCAGGATTCCATCCGCGATTTCATTGCATTTCCAAAAAACAACTCGGGCCGTGATGTCATGCTCGACACCCCCTCTGAAATATCAGATATGCAGCTCGATGAGCTGAATATAATTTTAAGGAAAAAGTAATAAGCTGATCTGACCCTGTTAGTCTCCCGATCCGATAAGTTTGATCAGTATGACTCCGTTGGATCCGCGTGATCCGTAGATTGAAGCCGAAGAGCCTTTTAGTATCTCTATCGATTTAACGTTGTAAGGCTGGATGTCGGAGATAGAAGCTACAACCGTTCCGTCGACCACATATAGCGGCTCTGTGCTCAGTGTCAGTGATCCTATTCCCTGGATCCTGATGCTGTTTCCCATTACCTGCACTCCGGCCACTTCTCCCCTGATCATGTCGTAGATATTCCTGTAAGAAGCGTACTTGGGATTTGTTCCGTCAATTTTGTTTACTGTCCCGGTCATGCTTCTTTTCTTTACCGACCCGTAACCGATATCTACTGTTTCATCGAGGGGATCCGTTTCCACCATCTGAACAGGCACTGAACCTTCAAAATTGAAATTGATGGTTTTCCTTCCGTCCAGAGGCTCTTCAAGAATTCCGTTGGTCATCGTGAATATCCCGACTTTGGTATTATCCGGTTTCACCTTAATTTTGAAATGACCTTTCTGATCGGTCAAAATATTGGTTTTTTCGCCGTCAATCATCACGATAGCATTGGCAACCGGTGTCAGCGTTCCGTCAACGACGTGACCGGATATCTTTATTTTTTTCCCTGATTTCTGGGCTGATACGACATTTAAGGAAACCATCGCCATTATAATCAGGAATATAATTTTCGTTCTCATTTTATGTATTTTATATTTTCATGCAAGTTAAGCCTGATTTAAGTAAATCACAATTAATAAATGTTAAATGATCTTCCCAAGAAGAGTAGCGGGGGTGCAGCCGTCGATCCAGACATTGACATACTCCCCGGTATGCCTGCCTTCTGCCGGGAACACGGCCACCTTGTTCTGTGATGTCCTTCCCGACAAATGGCTTGACGATCTTTTTGAGATATTCTCTGTCAGAACCTCAAAAATCCTGCCAACATCCTGTTTCTTCGACAGGGCGGAAAGTTTGTTCTGAAGGGCGATTATTTCATTCAGCCGTCTTGTCTTCACATCGTCGGGTACATCATCCTTAAGTTTCCGGGCTGCTTTGGTCCCTGGTCGTTCGCTGTACTTGAACATATAGGCGAAATCGTATCCGGCCCACTCCATAAGCGACAGGGTTTCGAGATGATCTTCTTCCGTCTCGGTGCAGAACCCCGTAATTATATCGGTTGAAATTGAACAATCAGGTATAATCGACCTGATGGCCCTGATCCGGTCCATGTACCATTCGCGCGAGTATTCCCTGTTCATCAGTTTCAGGATGCGGCTACTTCCGCTCTGGGCAGGCAGGTGAATATGCCTGCAAATATTCGGGTGTTTCGCTATGGTATGCAAAAGTTCATCAGAAATGTCCTTGGGGTGGGAGGTTGAAAAACGGATTCTCATCAGCGGATCGACCAGGGCTGCTTTTTCGAGTAGTTCCGGGAATGAAATTGTATGATCTCCGGAAACATATCCGTAAGAATCAACGTTTTGGCCGAGAAGCGTCACTTCCTTGTAGCCTTTGTCACGCAGGTCCTTCACCTCACTTATTATTGATTCAGGATCCCTGCTTCTTTCGGCGCCTCTTAAGTAAGGCACCACGCAGTAGGCGCACATGTTGTTGCAGCCTCTCATTATCGAAACGAATGATGTGACACCGTTAAGATCCAGCCTTACAGGCGGAATGTCGGCATAGGTTTCTTCGCGCGACAACAAAACGTTTACCGCCTTATGGCCTGATTCAACTTCTCCGATCAGCGAGGGCAGGTCGCGATAAGCATCAGGTCCGGCAATAAGGTCGACCAGATGTTCCTTTTCCAGTACTTCCTCCTTCAGCCTTTCAGCCATACATCCTAAAAGTCCGAAAATTATTCCGGGGTTCTTTTTCTTCAGATGCCCGATCGCCCTGAGCCTTCCCCATATTCTCTGTTCGGCGTTATCCCTTATTGAACAGGTGTTGATCAGAATAAGCTCCGCTTCCTTAATGTCGCTCGTATGTGCATATCCGTGATCCGAAAGAATCGACATAACCACCTCACTGTCAGCAACGTTCATCTGGCAGCCGTAGGTCTCTATATATACTTTCTTGTTAATCATTCTTCGTTACTGGTTGCTGGTGAAGTGGTACGCGGTACGCGGTATGCGGTTAATATGCCTTTACGCCCTTACGCCTTCACGCCTCATCCGGCACGTATTTTGACGGCAAAAGTACATACAATGAATGATGTATTAAAGAATTATTTAATTTTGCATCTGAAATTAAAAATCAACTTATATGTCAGGTCACAGTAAATGGTCGACGATTAAGAGGAAGAAAGGTGCGAATGATGCCAAAAGGGGAAAGATCTTCACCAAGATCATTAAGGAAATAATGATAGCTGCCAGGGAAGGCGGCGGCGACATTGACACAAACGCAAGGCTCAGGCTGGCTGTCCAGAATGCCAAGGGAGCAAACATGCCTAAGGATAATATCGAAAGAGCCATCAAGAAAGCTTCCGGAGCTGATGCTGACAGTTATGTTGAGACCACTTTCGAGGGTTACGGGCCGTGCGGTATAGCAGTGTTTACGGAATGCCTTACCGACAATAACAACCGTACTGTTGCTTCTGTCAGGGCGACCTTCAATAAGCTTGGAGGCAAGCTGGGGACAAACGGTTCACTGAGCTCTCTCTTTGAAAGGAAAGGTGTGTTCACCATCAGCAAGGAAGGTATTGCGCAGGAAGATATAGAACTTGAACTGATTGATGCGGGGGCACAGGACTTTGAAGATGATGAAGATACACTTACCATTACATGTGCCATGGAGGATTTCGGCAGTGTCAACAAGAAACTTAATGAACTTGCCATTGAACCTGAGGATGCAGGCTTGAAAAGAATTCCCAATACCACCAAGACACTTGATATTGAATCGGCAAGGAAGGTATTGAAATTCATCGAGGTGCTTGAGGATGATGATGATGTTCAGAACGTTTATCATAATCTGGAGATCACTGACGAGCAGGCCAATGAGCTCGAATAATAACAGAACAATGATGGGCAGGAAGACTATAATACTGTTTCTTTTATTTCTTTCAGCAGGTTTCTGCGCGGCTCAGAAGACCACTTCGACTGCCGAGCTGTTCCGCAATGATGATAGACGCTATGGAGCAGGAACACTGACCATCAATCACGATCCGCGGATTGACACCCTTATCAACCGTTACATTCTTTATAACATGAGGCAGCGAGGAATGGAGGGCTTCAGGATTCAGATCTACAACAGTTCCGAGATGAATGCCAGGGAGGAATCAGGAAAGATTAGAGCCGAGTTCATAGGCCAGTTTCCGGATATAGTGTCCTATGCAACTTTTGACAGGCCAAGTTATTACAAGATAAGGGTTGGCGATTACAGGACGAGAATAGAAGGCACAAGAGATCTGATGATGATCCGGAGAGTTTTTCCAGACGCGATCCTGGTACCCGATATTATAAATTTCCCCGACCTGAATTAAATTCAGCCATGAGTGAAAGTATAAAGCACGAATGCGGCATTGCGTTTCTCAGACTGCGAAAGCCGCTGGAGTACTATAAGGAAAAATACGGGTCGTGGGACTGGGGCCTCCAGAAGATGTACCTGATGATGGAGAAACAGCATAACAGGGGGCAGGATGGTGCAGGAATCGCAGGTATCAAGCTGAATGTCAATCCGGGTAACAGGTATATTTTCAGGCAGAGGTCAAACAAGCCGGATCCCCTCAGGGAAATTTTCGATCTTATCTATGATGATATTATAAGCATTAAAAGGAAAAATCCTGACAGGTTTTCCGATCCGGACTTCATCAGGCTGAATGTTCCTTTTGCATGCGATGTGTATCTCGGACATCTTCGTTACGGCACATTTGGCAACTACAATATCGATTACGTGCATCCGGTAAGCCGTGAAAACAACTGGAAATCGCGAAGCCTGGTAATGGCCGGAAATTTCAACCTTACAAATGTTGGTGAGATTTTCAAAAACCTTGTGGAACTCGGTCAGACACCCATCGATTTTTCTGATACCGTTACAATTCTCGAAAACGTCGGGCACCGGCTTGATGAGGAGAATGAGAGGGTGTTCAGGCTGTTCAAGGAGCAGGGCCATACAAAGCGGGAGATTACCCCGCTGATTGAGAGCAACCTCGATCTGGCAACCGTCCTGAGCAAGGCAAGCCGCAACTGGGACGGAGGATATGTGATGGCTGGCATCGTGGGGCATGGTGATGCTTTTGTGATGAGGGATCCGGCCGGTATCAGGCCTGCTTTCTATTATGTCGATGATGATATTATAGTTGTAGCTTCAGAACGTCCTGTAATACAGACTGTTTTCAATCTCCGCACCGATCTTGTGAAAGAGCTGCCGCCGGCCTGCGCATTGATTGCCAGGGCTTCGGGTGATGTTTCGATGGA
>JAFGXK010000077.1 GCA_016936695.1 Bacteroidales bacterium
ACCGGGAATATGCTTACTACGTTCGAGTTGATGCTGACCGACATGTCGGCGGCAGGGGAGAGCCAGATTATTCCTTCGGTTTCCTGCGATGGATCAACGGGATCGGAGAACACAATGTCGATGCTCCTGCTTCCTCCCTGCGCGACAATTATATCGGTAACGGTAAAGTCGCCGGCTGCCGGAATTGTAACATTGGTATTCCCTTTCTGCCTGACCTTAGCCTGGGAGCCGTCCCACGACAGTTCCAGCTTCTGAGGGTTTTCAGTCCTTATTATGTCGGTAACAGTAAACCTGTGAATCAAGATGTCGGAATGATTCCATACCACCTGCATCTTTTTTCTCCCCATTTTCGCCTGGAGATACGATTCCACCTCCTGAGAGACGATATAGTCGGAAGCGGTTACCTGTCCGTGAAGGGAATATTTGTCGCCTTCGGGCATGCTCTCGAGTATTCCGGTGGTAACAATGAAATCTTTTTTGATGGTCTGGATCCATATCGGGAATGTTTTCAGATTGTCCTTAACAGGCGCCAGACGGTCGAGGTTAAGCCTTCCTGAATATAGTGTACCCGGATCGAGTGGTTTGGCGGGCCTGAACACCAGGGTCAGCTCATCGGTCCATTCCGCATCTCCCCTGATGACCGGTTCAAACATGAACAGTCCTGTCGCGTTTTTCCGGTTTATCTGTGCGGCAAATTCTGGTGTGAAACGGATCTCAACCACTGAGTTTACTGATACAATCCCCGAGGTGTATCCTGCAATGTAATCACTGAATCCCTTGTCGATCGGAACCGCAACCTCCGAAATGTCCTTCGGTTTTTTCAGGGAAAGCTTCACAGGCGTCTTTTCCGTCCTGCCGCATGAAATTAACAGTATGGTTGCCAGAACCGGAATAAAAAGGCGAAGTGACTTCATTTGAATTGTATTGAGATTTTACATGGGATTAAAATTACGAAATTTTATCCCCTGAAGGAATGTTTTTGAGAGCTTATAACAGTATCCTGTTTCCGAGCTGCCGGGAAATCATCCCCAGAGCGGTGCTGAGGTTGTTAAACCGGTGCTGAAGCTTCAGCACTTTTTCCTGATCCCCTTCCTTCGCGGCTTCCTCAAGCTGCGTCATTATCTCCTTCCGGGCAGCAATGATTTTGTCGCTCTTGAACTTAAGCACGGCATCCGGCACTACATCCCTGAGCTTCATGTCCTCGGTCTCGACGTAGGTCTGCTTGTCTTTCCATATCCGGCTCAGCTCATGCGACTCCGACAGCACGTCAGCCGAAAACCTCGATATGTCGGGATCCTCATGCTTTACAAAATGCTTGTCGCCCGGGATGAGGCCCTGCACGGAATAGAACCTGAAGTCGGCAAAGATCTTTGCACAGGTCTTGTCGTCGAATGAAAGATCGTCGGAAGTGATCTCTTTTACGACGTAATCGGAAACCGTAATGACATCTTCCCTGCCATCCTCTTTGTTGATAATCCGTTCGAACTCCCTGCTTCCGTATTTCAGAAGAAGGCGTATGACCTCCCTCTCTGAGTAAAATGATATGGTCTTGTAAACGACAGGCTTGACCGCCTGTACCGGCGGGACGGGAAGGTCCTCCAGCCCCGGGTATCTGTTTCTCTCCTGAAACGATTTCTGCTGCCTCAGCTTGTTAACTTCGTGGTAAAGGACCTCTTCGGAAACCTCCATAACCGCACTGCACTCCTTAATGTATACAGTGCGCGTGATGCCCTCGGGGATGACGGCTATCGACTTTACTATATCCCTGATCAGGTTGGCCTTCTGGGTCGGATCGTTGTTCGCTTCGGCCAGCAGGAGCTGTGTCTTGAACCTTATGAAATCGGTTTCTTTCTCCTTCAGATAAAGAGAGAACTCCTCATTGCTGATTTTCTTGGAGTACGAATCGGGATCCTCTCCGTCAGGCAGGAGCACGATTTTGACATTCATCCCTTCTTCGAGCACCAGGTCGATCCCCCTGAGCGAGGCTTTGATTCCTGCCGGGTCTCCGTCGTACAGGATCGTCATGTTCGGGGTGAACCGCTTGATGAGCCTTATCTGTTCCTGGGTTAGCGAAGTTCCCGATGAAGCCACAACGTTTTCTATGCCGGCCTCATGCATCGACATCACGTCGGTGTAGCCTTCGACCATGTAGCATCTGTCTTCGCGCGATATTGCCTTTCTGGCCTGGTAGATCCCGTAAACGATCCGGCTCTTGTGGTAAATCTCCGATTCGGGCGAGTTGAGATACTTGGCGCTCTTCGGATCGGCCTTAAGTATCCTCCCGCCGAATCCGAGAACTTGTCCCGACAGCGAATGGATAGGGAACATAACCCTTCCGCTGAACCTGTCAAAGATCCGCTCTTCATGCTGGATAGTCAGTCCGGTCTTTACAAGCAGCTCGGTCTTGAATCCGTTCTCAATTGCCTTTTTTGAGAAGGAGTCGCGCTGCTCAAAACTGTAGCCGACTTCGAATTTCTTAAGGGTGTCCTGCCTGAAGCCTCTTTCCTTGAAATATGCCAGGCCGACTGAAATACCCTCATTGGTGTTATACAGGTTTTCAGTGAAAAGCCGTGATGCATAGGCCGTTATCACCAGCAGACTTTCGCGTTCATTTTCCTTTTCTACTTCCTCCTGGGTCCTTTCCTTCTCGACAACCTCGATGTGGTATTTTTTTGCAAGGTATTTCAGTGCTTCGGGATAGGTGAGATGCTCATGCTCCATGATGAAGTTCACCACATTGCCAACTTTCCCGCATCCGAAACACTTGAATATCTCTTTTGACGGCGAAACAGTAAACGAGGGGGTTTTTTCATTATGGAACGGACACAGACCAAGATAGTTGACCCCCCGTTTCTTAAGGGGCACAAATTCCTGGATCACTTCAACTATTTCTGCAGCATCGAGGATCTTGTCTATGGTCTGGCGGTCGATCATGTGTCAAAGATATCAGTAAAACGTGTGCGCCGGTTCTGCTTTTTGACAATTCGTGAGCAGCGCTTTTCATTTTATGGCCAAAAGCCTTGCGGCCAGTATCTCCACCCCTTTACCTGCCGGTTCCTTTATCACTTCAACATTGATGCCTGGCGGTACGGGAACATCATTCGGGTCGATCAGCCACAGCGATGCTCCCTCGGGCACATATTCAATCAGACCGGCTGCCGGATAAACATTCAGCGAGGTTCCGATAACCGCAAAAATATCTGCTTCTGAAGTTATCTTCACGGCTTCCCCGATCATCGGCACCGCCTCGCCAAACCACACGATATGAGGGCGAAGCTGACTGCCCAGGTCACATTTGTCTCCTTCATTTAGATCGTTATACCCGATATCGTAGATCAATGAGGGATCTTTCGTGCTTCTGGCTTTCGTCAGTTCACCATGAAGATGGATCACCCTGGTGCTTCCTGCCTTTTCATGCAGGTCGTCGACATTCTGGGTTATGATATGCACATCGAAATATTTTTCGAGCGCGGCCAGACCAAGATGTCCTTTATTCGGCTCACTTCCGGCCAGCTGTCTGCGTCTGTCATTGTAGAATTTCAGCACCAGCTTCCTGTTCAGCGCCCAGCCCATCGGCGAAGCCACATCTTCAACCCGGTGCTCTTCCCACAGACCTCCCGATTCACGGAAGGTTTTAATCCCGCTCTCGGCGCTCATCCCGGCTCCGGTGAGTATTACAAGTTTTTTCATTGATGGTAATTTTGAACACCTAAAATTAGAGAAAAAAATCCACCCGGTCATCGAAAAGCTGACGACCGGCAGCCTCATCTGTCAGGATAATGCTAATTTTGATCCCGGATTGTTATATAACATATGACTGATTCAAAACGAAAGATAATAGTAACCGTCACCGGTGCCAGCGGATCGGTTTATGCTCAGAAGCTCATAGGTAAGCTGAGCGCTTTGAAACCCTCACCTGCTGAGGTTGCCGTGGTGTTTTCCGGGACTGCCCGGGAGATCTGGAAAGCTGAGATTGGCGGTCAGTTTGACGCCATCCCTCCTGCGAAGATCTATGAAAACAATAATTTTCTGGCACCATTCGCATCAGGATCATCTACCTTCGATACGATGATAATATGCCCTTCTTCGATGGGAACACTCGGACGTATAGCCAACGGTGTCTCCGACGATCTGATATGCAGGGCGGCTGATGTGATGCTCAAGGAACGCCGCCGGCTGATAATTGTTCCCCGTGAGACTCCCTATAACCTTATCCATATCAGGAACATGGAGACCCTCACCCTTGCCGGGGCGGTAATCTGTCCTGCAACTCCGTCTTTCTACAATAAACCTGCAACGATCGACGACCTGGTAATGACCGTTGTTGAAAGAGTAATAGCTCTTGCGGGCTTCGAAAGCGATTCATATCACTGGATGGAAGATGATTGATGAAAGGATAAAGAAGTTCTTCAGGAAGCATCACGTCCTTACAATCGCCACCTCCACCGATGCCGGTCCCTGGTGTGCGAATTGTTTCTACGTTTATCTTGAAGAAGAGAATTCGCTGGTCTTCACCACCGATCCCGATACCCGGCACGGGAAGGAGTTCCTTATAAATAATCTTGTTGCGGGATCGGTTGTTCTCGAGACCAGAATAATCGGAATGATCCGCGGAATACAGTTCCGTGGAATCGTCTCCGAACCCATAGGTGACCTTGCCCACAGATCCAAACAAGCCTACCTCCGCCGTTTCCCGGTAGCCATGCTGATGGACACGCATTTGTGGGTGGTTCAGCTTACGTATATCAAGATGACGGATAATAGATTGGGATTTGGGAAAAAACTGATCTGGTCATTCGATTTAGATAATTTCGATAGTTAGAGAATTGCTGTTTTCTTTAAATGTTTTTTTGTTCTGCCGGTTCTGCCAGTTGTGCCAGTTGTGCCAGTTGTGCAGGTTTTGCCGGTTGTGCAAGGTTTTCCCCATACGGATCCCCTCCTATGGAGGGGTAGGGGTGGGTGTTGCAGAAGTGCTATAGCAAGAAAGAAAACCGGCATAACTTTTTTCAAACTTTCCCCAATATCTGCCTGACTATCTTGGCTATATACTTCCCCAATATATCGAATTCCAAATTAACCACCGTCCCTTTCTTTATCTGATGGAAATTCGTCATCTCATACGTGAACGGTATGATCGCCACCTGAAACGACTTTGGTTGTGAGTTCACAACAGTAAGACTCACCCCGTTGACTGACACCGAACCTTTCTCGACAGTTATATAATCATCCTGTGCCGGTTCGTATCCGAAGGTGTAATACCAGCTGCCGCCGCTTTCGGTGACATCGGTGCAGACTGCAGTCTGGTCGACATGTCCCTGGACCATATGTCCGTCGAGCCTGCCGTCGAGTCTGGCGCTGCGCTCGAGATTTACCTTGTCTCCCGGCTTCAGAAGCCCGAGATTCGATTTCTCGAGCGTCTCCCTGATTGCCGTGACGGTATAGGTATCCTTGTCCTTCTTCACCACGGTAAGGCAGACGCCGTTGTGGGATATGCTCTGGTCTATCTTCAGCTCATCTGCAAATGAGCAAAGCATCGTAATATGCAGATTGTCCTTCTCCTTTTCGAGACTGACGACTGTTGCCGCTTCTTCTACTATTCCTGAAAACATAACATTGTCAAATTAGATTAAGTGCAAAGGTATTGAAAAACTTTAGCCTGATCTTCAGCCTTCCAATAAACCCACCCCTACCCCTCCCAGGAGGGGATCCGTTTGGGATAGCCTTGCAATGTATGACTCACGCACGCACCCCTTCTCCATTTCTCCCCTTCACATCTTCTCCCCCTCTCCCCTTCTCCTCTTCCTTCCTTTGATCACCGGCATCTTCTCCTTTTTCCATGCAACTATTCCTCCCTCGAGATTGTACAGCTTCCGGAATCCCTGGTCGTACAACAGCTCCGCGGCCCGTCTGCTCCTGTCATCAGTGGTGCAGTAGAGGAAGAGCGCATGATCTTTGGTAATGGTGTCTGTCAGTCTTTTCATCTCTCTCGACGACGGTATGTTGATTGCATCCCTGATGATCTTTCCCCTGAATTCAAAAGGCAGCCTTACATCTACCAGAATTGAAGAATCCTCCTTAAGGTACTGCAAATGAAAATAATATGGATCGAGCGAGACGTATTTCAGGGAATCGGCCACCTGGCCTTCGAGTCGAAGGAGGCTCAACATTAATAATAATAAGCCGGCCGCTTTTATCTTCATTAAAAATCCGCTTTATGCAAAGAAAACGATTTTATGTGCTTCAGAGTGTTCTTTTCGCTGTCATACAGGACAAAAATAATGCCTAATGATACATTATAACAATGTTATAACATGAAAAACCCACCCCTACCCCTCCGTGGAGGGGATCCTTCTGGTACAGCCTTCACT